>CAZAST010000059.1:0-11242 GCA_964487805.1 uncultured Syntrophaceae bacterium | reverse complement strand
CAAGAGCTCGCCGCCAACCTCGGTCCAGGCAAGACCGACCGTCAGCCCGATCCGATCCAGGGGTTCGATCTCTCCGAACCGGTATTTCGGCACACCGAGATATTTCTCGACGGAATGTGCCCCCACCTTGATCTTCCGTGTTTTCCCATCGGTGACAATCTTCCTGGCCACCTTTCTGCAGATAGAGGCGATCTCCCTCTCCAGGTTCCGCACCCCGGCCTCTCGTGTATATCTTCGGATGATCGCCAGGAGCGCCTTTTCGGAGAATGCGATATTGTCTTCTGTCAGACCGTTGGCTTCGAGTTCCTTCGCCACCAGATATTTCCTGGCGATATTCAACTTTTCCGGTTCGGTGTACCCGGCAATACGGATTACCTCGGTTCGGTCCTGGAGAGCAGCCGGTATCGTTTGGAGGACATTGGCCGTGGTGATAAACATGATATCGGACAGGTCATAATCGACCTCGAGATAGTTATCGTTGAAGGCGATATTCTGCTCAGGGTCCAGCACTTCGAGGAGCGCCGATGCGGGGTCTCCCCTGAAATCGGAACTGAGCTTGTCTATTTCATCAAGGCAGAATACGGGGTTGCTCGAACCCGCTTTTTTCAGAAGCTGGATGATCTTCCCCGGCATGGCCCCGATGTAGGTCCTCCGGTGGCCCCGTATCTCGGCCTCATCCCGCAGGCCGCCGAGAGACAGCCGGACGAATTTCCGGTTCGTGGCCCGGGCGATCGATTTAGCGATGGAGGTTTTTCCCACCCCGGGAGGACCGACAAGACATAGGATGGACCCTTTCTTTTTCTTGGAAAGGGTCTGAACCGCGAGGTATTCAAGGATGCGTTCCTTTACCTCTTTGAGCCCGTAATGATCTTCCTCCAGAATGGCCTCCGATTCCTTCAGTTCCCTCCGGTCCTGCGTCTTTTCAAACCAGGGAAGTTCAAGAATCCAGTCCACGTAGTTCCGGACCACGGTCGCCTCGGCGGACATAGGCGACATCATCTTCAGTTTCTTTATCTCCTGTTTGACCTTCTGGTGTGCCTCCTCGGTCAATTTTTTTTCCTTCAGCTTCTTCTCCAGTTCCCGTATCTCAGCCTTGAAACTGTCATCTTCACCCATCTCCTTCTGGATAGCCCGCATCTGCTCATTCAGATAATAATCCTTCTGGGTCTTCTCCATCTGGGATTTGACCCGCTTGCGGATGCGCCCCTCGACCTCCAGTATCTCGATCTCCGCCATCATCAGGGCGTATACCTTTTCGAGTTTCTCGGCAATATCGACCGTTTCAAGCACCTTCTGCCGTTCGTCCAATTTGACATACAGATGCGCCGCTACCGTATCGGCTAGCTTAGAGGGACTACTCGTGGACGACATGCTCCCCATCAGTTCGGAGGGAACTTTTCGGCTGATCTTCGCGTATTTCGTGAATGCCTCCACAACATTCCGCATCAGCGCCTGAAGCTTCGTATCCGATTGAGGTTCCGCTCGCTCTTTCAGCTCCTCAACAGCGACAAGGAAGAAGTCGTCGTTGGGTATATAGTCCTTTATAATGCCCCGTCTTCTCCCTTCAACCAGAGCTTTCACAGTGCCGTCGGGAAGCCTCAGCAACTGTATGATATTTCCAATAGTGCCGACCGTATAGATGTCATCTTCGGTCGGCTCATCGATCTCGGCGCTCTTTTGCGCGGCCAGGAATATCTCCTTGTCGTGCTGCATGGCATATTCCAGGGCATCAATCGATTTTTCCCGCCCCACGAAGAGGGGCACAATCATATAGGGAAAGACAACCACATCCCGTAGGGGGAGCAACGGTATCAAAAGACTATCGCTCTGTATTTCTTCTGTTTTCTTATTAAAATCGAACATATGGCTCCATTATCCTGTTTTTTCCTGTTCATTGTCGCCGGACATCTCGGAGGCCGTGCCGAAAACCAGAATTGGTTTCTCCCTTGTGAGAACGACACCTTCATTGATAAGGCATTCCCGTATGTCTTCCCGTGAGGGAATATCATACATGATATCCAGCATGGTGTTTTCCATAATAGCCTGAAGCCCCCGTGCTCCCGACTTCCTTTCAGCAGAAAGCTTCGCTATGGCCTTCAAAGCACCGTCGGTAAGGGTAAGCTTGACTCCCTCTATCTCAAACATCTTCTTGTACTGTTTGACCATGGAATTCCTGGGCTCTACCAATATCCTCACCAGATCTTCCTCATCCAGATCATAGAGGGTTCCAATGACCGGAAGCCTCCCCACGAATTCCGGGATCAGACCATATTTCAGCAGATCTTCGGGACGCACATCAGCGAGCGTTTCACCGACATTGCGTTCTTTTCTGCTTTTGATGTCGGCCCCGAATCCCATAGCGGATGCATTTGTCCTTTTTTCAATAATTTCTTCAAGGCCGTTGAAAGCCCCACCGCATATAAACAGGATATTGGTGGTGTCCACCTGTATGAATTCCTGCTGCGGGTGTTTTCTCCCCCCCTTGGGGGGGACATTGGCGAGGGTCCCCTCTATGATCTTCAGCAGCGCCTGCTGTACGCCCTCACCGGATACATCCCGGGTGATGGAAGGGTTCCCCGATTTTTTAGATATCTTATCTATTTCGTCAATATAGACGATACCATGCGATGCCCTCTGGACATCATAATTGGCGTTTTGAAGGAGGCTCAGAATAATATTCTCCACATCCTCGCCCACATATCCTGCCTCGGTGAGCGTGGTGGCATCGGCAATAGCGAAGGGAACGTTCAGCATGCGCGCCAAGGTCCTGGCCAGGAGGGTTTTCCCCGATCCGGTTGGCCCGATAAGGAGGATATTGCTCTTCTGGAGCTCAACATCATTCAGTTCAACACCCGAAACCAACCGTTTGTAGTGGTTGTAAACCGCAACAGAAAGGATCTTTTTAGTACGATCCTGCCCCACGACGTACTGATCCAGGAACTTCTTGACGTCCTTCGGCTCGGGAATATCCTCCTTGGCGGTTTTAAGATCCCTGTTGCCGTCTTCCTCGACGATGCATCTGCACAGATCTATACACTCATCGCAGATGTAGGCTGTAGGACCGGCGACGAGTTTTCTCACCTCGTTCTGCGTCTTGCCGCAAAAGGAGCAAAAAAGCAGTCCCTGTTCGCCATCTTCAGGTTTTTTTCCCATGAACCGTTTCTCCTTCTTGTGCTGTTCTCTTAGTGATGATTTCGTCAATTATGCCATATTCTTTAGCCTGGGAACTGGTCATATAATAATCCCGTTCCGTGTCGGCTTCAACCTTTTTAACGGACTGCCCGGTGTGACGGGCAAGGATCCCGTTGAGGTCCTGCTTCAATCTCAATATCTCCTTGGCCTGAATCCCGATATCGGTCGCCTGCCCCTGCGACCCGCCGAGAGGCTGATGTATAACGATCCGCGAGTTAGGCAGAGCACTCCTCTTCCCCTTTTCACCAGCGGCGAGAAGAAGCGCCCCCATGCTTGCCGCCTGCCCCATGCAAATGGTGTGAACAGCCGGTCGTATGTACTGCATCGTATCGTATATGGCAAGACCGGCGCTGACAACACCCCCGGGGGTGTTGAGGTAGAACGATATTTCTCTGTCCGGATCTTCGGATTCCAGGAACAGCATCTGAGCTATGACGAGATTGGAAACATCGTCATCAATGGCCGATCCCAGGAAGATAATTCGATCCTTCAGAAGCCGCGAGTAGATATCAAAAGAGCGTTCACCCCGGCCATCCTGTTCTATCACCATTGGAATGAGAGTCATCATTTCTCTCCTTTTTTCGTTTTCTTAGCCTTTTTGACAACGGTTATGTCGGCCCTCTCTTCGACAAAATCGAGAATCTTCGTCTCAAGCAGTTGGTCCTTGAGACGCTCCTTCATGCCATCGCCCTCATAGAACTTCTTGACGGACTCATAATTCTGATCGTACCTTTGAGCAATCTCTTTCAGCTTTTCATCAACATCCTCCTCGCTGACCTCGATCGACTCTTTCTCCGCTATTTTACCCAATATAAACGAGGTCTTGACCATGCGAGTTGCCTGTTCGAGGAATCTGTCATGCATGTTGTAACTGATTTCAGCGGCCTGGTCATCGGACATGCCGTTCTGCACCATTCTCTGGCGAGCATCCAGCATCATGGCGTAGGTCTGCCGCTCTACCCAGGAAGGCGGAACCTCGAATTCATTCTTTTCCAAAAGTGCGTCAATGATCTTGTCTCTCAACTGCCCTTTGATCCGCGATTCTCCCTCCTCTTCAAGCGACTTCCTCACGTCATTTTTCAGGTCTTCCAAAGACTCATATTTCTCGAAGTTCTTCACGAATTCTTCATTCAATTCGGGAAGAATCTTCTCACGGATATTCTTGAGGTCTATGGAAAAGAGAACCTCTTTCCCGGCAATGTCCTTGGAACCGTATGTTTCAGGAAAAGTTACGGTGATATCCCTTGATTCCCCCTTCTTCATCCCGAGCAGCTGCTCCTCAAAACCGGGAACGAAACTCTGGGAACCAATCTGGAGCGTATGATCCTTCGCTGCCAGTTCCTTGCGCGCCTCTCCGCCAATGGTTCCAGCAAAATCGATGAGGGCGAAATCTCCGTCGGCAAGCACTCGATCTTCGGCAGCATCTTCAAGCGTGGCATACATCTGACGTATCTGCGTCAGCCGATCGTCCACATCCGCCTTTGTGACGGATAGTGATTCTTTTTCCAAAGCAAGTCCCGCGTAATCCCTGGGATCCAAGAGAGGCTGGACATCAACGGTAGCGGTAAAGAGAAAATTCTCCCCCTTCGTTATTCCCTTCTGATCGATCACCGGCTGTGCCACAACATCGATATGGTTTTTTTCAACGGCATCGCTGAAGTGCTTCGTTACCAGATTTGATACCGCTTCCTCCTCCACCCTCTCCTTATAATGCAGTTCAAGCACGTTCCGAGGAGCCTTGCCCGGTCTGAATCCCCTGATTTTAGCGCTCCTGCCTACCGTATTGTATATCGAATCGATCTCTCTTTTTACGTCATCCCAGAGCACTTCGAACGACAATTTTCTCTGTACGGAACTGATATCCTCTATCTTTACTTCGCTGGCCATGGCAATCACTTATTTACTCCTTTGCACAGATTATGAGACTCACAATTGAGATATACATGAAACATCCTTAGGAGGATGGTGCGAGAGAGGGGAGTTGAACCCCTATCCGCTTTCGCGGGCTGGATCCTAAGTCCAGTGCGTCTTCCAGTTCCGCCACTCTCGCAATTCACAAGAGTACTGTTATACTAGTAATCGTAAGACCGATTGTCAACTGCGAAAAGCATGCCACCGGCGAGACCGCGTCTGCCCGTGCCAAACAAAAACCGCCCGTAACGGCGGTTTCACACTAAAACAATCATAGCTGCAATTGCTGAACAAAGTGCAAACCTATCTTGAAAGTTAATTAATACAATAAGATGTAAGAAAATCGAGTGTTGTTTACAGTTTTTCGGGATAAAAGTACTGGATCAGTTTTTCTTCGGGTGTAAGGCCTCCGATGCCTTTATGGGGTTTCACCCCGTTATAGTAGTTGATGAATCGTTTCAATTCGTTTTTCCTGTGGGTTGAAGAAGAGAAATGGGTTTTGTTATGCCAGAGTTCCATGATCGTCTTGATAACCCGCTCCGCCTTGCCGTTGGTCCTGGGTGTCTTGACCTTCGTAAAGCGCTGTTCAATTTGGTGTTCCCGGCACAGGATCATGAACGCATGATGCTCCGGATCTCCCCGGTACTCCTTCCCGTTATCGCTGTAGAACTGCTCTATCGTGTAGGGGCATTCTTCCAGGACCTGTTCCAGAAAGACCGTAGAGGCATTCTGGGTCTTGTCCGGAAGAATCGCTGCGTACAGTTCCCGGGAGAAGTCATCGATTGCCACAAAGAGATATTCTCTTCTCCCGAAAGCGGATTCTCCCTTGAGCAACGGCAGTCGCTTCGTGTCCAGATGAAGCATCTGTCCGGGATAATCCTTGTTGTAGCGCCTGGCCTGGACCTTTAAACGAGACTCGATCTCCCTTTCGATCTTTGACAGACGCTTGATACCGTACTTGAGGCAGCAGAATCGCTTGTTCGTGCTTCTATGGATCGAAAAATCACGCTGCCTGCCGCGCCGGATAATCTTGTATATCGTGGGTCGGGAAACATGATAGGCCTCGGCAAGCTCAGTGACCTTCTTCCCCTCTCCATGATAGACGCGATAGATCTCCTCTCGCTGCAGTGGTGTCAACCGTGTCCGTTTGTGAATGACCATGGGACTTCCTCCTCTCTCTTCTCTCTTGCAGGAAATCCCGAAAATGTAAACAACGCTACTTTATCTCACAAATAAGAAAAGTTAAATGATTTTTATCACTCCTCTTAATGGACAAATTTTGCCCCACCTAAAATTTGTCCATTGATACCAATCATTCAAAACCTTATTTGTATAACTTCTTGTTATTAATTATCTTATTCGCCTATATGCCTCCACTAGCGCCACTGAAGTCGGGATGATTGAGTTAATATTTTCCTTAATAAAGCTATCCAAATCATTCAAAGCAACAAAACGAGGCGTATTATATTCTATTGATGAGAACTTTTGCATAATCAAATCTTTTTTTGCTTCAAGCTGGATTTCACAACAAATATCGTAAACATTATGACCGATATCCAACACAAAGGCAAATCCGGAAATTCCCTTGACATGCTCTTCAGATAAACCTGTCTCTTCTATAAATTCGCATAACAGCTTGGCTTGGTAATTAACCACCCCATTGGCATCGACGCATTCCTCATCAATGCTTCCGGAAGGGACCAACTCAAGAAATCCGGGATATTCTGTAACGTTACTGGACCTCTTGGCAAAAATCACATAATGATCACCGGCATCTTTTAAGACCATGATGCCACTCACCCCTACCGGTTTGATAGAGAGCTGTAAATCAGGTCGCTTTCTTTGGGCAAGGAACTGCTTATATTCAATAAATTGCCCGAGTATTTCTATACAGTCTCCCTCTTGATTTACGCTAACAAAATTTGGAAGCATTCCATTCAATAACTTCCCGCCCTTTTCGATTAGGGTTCTTTGCCATATTTCTTCTATCGCATCACGCTTTCGAGCGAGGATTTCCTCAATTGACGAATTCTGTACCGTTCGCATATGGATATTGCCGATAGCTACTATTTCGTAATTGGTTTTATAATTGTTCATACTGTATTTAATCTCAAGATTGGCAAAATCTCTTTTAGCTGAGAAATCGTAATATCGGCTCCGGTTTTTGACAAATCTTCTTTTGTCTGATTATGTACTAGCCCGATAACAAATGCTCCCGTGCTCTTAGCTGACTGTATCCCGTTGTATGAATCTTCGACTATAACCACTGAGGAAGAAGAAGCTTTTGCTTTTTTCAAAGCAAGTTCGTAAATATCTGGAGCAGGTTTTGCCTTTTTGACCTCATTTCCAAAAACATAATCTTGAAAATATTTATCCCATCTTTGCTGTTTAATAAATTCCATCGCAATTTCTTTGCCTGCCGAAGTAACCAATAATATTTTACAATCCTTATCCTTTAATACTTCTAAAACGTCGTTTGCACCGCTCATTGGCTTAACAATATCTTTATAAGCGCCTGATATCTTCTCCATATAAACATCGGCAAGTAAAGATTCATCGTCCAACAAGCTATATCGAGCCTTTAGGACTGACACAATTTCTGAAAGGGAGGGACCGTTTAGCTCTTCAAATTCTTTCTTTGTCCCTCTCTTGTTAAAACCATTAAGAAAATCCTGATACACCTGATACATTGCCGGAATGCTGTCCGCGAGAGTGCCGTCAAGATCAAAAAATATCCAGCCGAATTTGTTATTCATAATCGTTTTCTTGAATACCATCGCCCAACAATATATTACGAGTCGCCCTTTTTCCTTCGATTTCAATCAAATATTTAGGATGAAGCCCCTGTTTCTGTTTGCCGGGCCTTAAGACACCAATATTATTGCTTTCGCTTAATATATCGCCTTTTTTTATCTCTCTGACCGCCTGAACAGAACGTTGAGCATATTCCCTTAATTCTTTCTCTTCTTTTTGAACCTTTTTTTTGCCACAACCCAATGCCTCTTCAATTTGCCTTATCGCTTGAACCATTCGTTTCAACTCATCAGGCAAAATGGCGAATGAATGGTCAGGACCGGGAAGTTTATTATGAAGCGTAAAATGTTTTTCAATAATGGTTGCACCTAGAGCGACAGCTCCTACAGGCCCAATAAGCGGGTCCCTGCTATGATCAGAAAGACCAACAGGAACATTGAAACGCTTAATAAGTTCAGGAATGACTTTAAGATTTAGAGCCGAAAGTGGGGCGGGATATTTCGCCGTGCATTGCATCAAAGAGATTATTTTACCGCCATTCATATAAAAATGATTAATCGCCCATTCAATATCTTCGCAGGTTGCCCCGCCAGTGGAAAGGATTACCGGCTTGCCTGTTTTTGCAATAAACTCTATTAAACGAACATGGCTAATTTCGTATGAGGCTATTTTGTGTGTCTTAACATAAGGGTCTACCGCCTTGGCGTCAGCAATTGAAAATGGAGTAGACATAAACTCAATATTTTGTCTCTGGCAATATTTGGCAAGTTGAGGAATCATCTCATATGGCATCGAGAGATCCTGGAATATTTCAGTAATGGATTCTTTTATTCCCTCCTCTGATAAATAATCTGAATCGCCGGCATTAGGCACATAAACAGTTTCCGGCCTGTAGGTTTGAAATTTAACCGCATCCGCTCCAGCCTCAACCGCTACGTCAATAAGCGACTTAGCCATTTTAATATCTCGAGCAGGCGTACCACACCGCCAGTTTGAACCCGCTTCGGCTATTATAACTACTTTATTTTGTTCCATAACCCTGTCTCTCAAATATACTTCTGAAAAACAAACAAACTAACTTGTCCAACACTGCCTAAAAGATTGTCGCTGTAGTTTTTAAGATTTATCTCCAAATTTTTTGCTTCTTTTACCAAAGGATGCTGATAATCGATATCTCCATAAATTTTTGGCAGCAAAACATAGAGGAGAATATCATGCAGGCTACCAATATTCTTAAAAATTTTAGTTTTCAACCCGATGCTTTCAGCATGTTTAATCAATTCTCGCTCTTGAACAAATATATTAAATTCCGCAGGAGTCCTTGGTTTTAAGCCAAGAACTTCTCTGAGGTGATTCTGAAGATTATAGCTATCAATACAATTTTCAATTAAAACTAGCATCCCTTGAGGAACCAGCATACGCATCATACTTGAAACAGCTTCAAGCTGTTCTTGTAACGATGCCAGATTAATCAAAGTTCTCACTGTAAAAATAACGTCCCAGCCAAATTCAAAATCCTCAACTTTCCTTAAATCTCCGATTTCAAATTTTACATTAAGATATTTCTGATTCTTTTCCTCAAGCTTAGATAGATTCTTCCGGGCATTTTCAACCATCTCTTCAACAAAATCAAAACCAGTACAAACATAGTGAGGAAAAATCTCTGCCACTCTTAACAAATTAAATCCATTTCCGCATCCGCACTCCAACACTTTCTTAGGCAATTGCGAGGCGCGATCATCGGCAAGTACTGAAATCAAGTGAAACAACTCCAAGTCCTTCAAAGTCTTCCCCTTTGTAGTTGCACGTAGATCATCTTTGTATTCTTTCGCCCAATTTTCCCAATGAGTTCTATTTTTTATTGGATCCATAACAATTCTCTTTTTATGCGTAAGGATAAACTCTTGCTCTAGCCACCACTTCAGGCGGAAAATCATCCCAGTTAATTTTCCCAAAACATCTTCTCTTTGTCATATCTTGAGGGATTGAAGGAGCGACCCCCCTCTGTAGTAGAGGCGCATACATACGAATAATTTCTTCCTCTAGCTCCATCATTTCTTGATATATTTCCGTTGCGTTAAACATTTGGGGAGACTTAGTGCATCTCAATTGAGCAATAATATTGCCAGTATCTACGCCGTTATCCAAGTAGAATAAGGTGATTCCGGTCTCTCGAAAACCTCTGCAAATGGCATGTGCTAAAGGAACGCAACCTGCCCCGTCAGGCAGAAGTGATTCATGAATGCCAATAAAGGGACAAATATTAAGCAGCTCAGCTCTGTACATCTGTTGCCATCCCAATGACCAAATATAATCAGGTCTTATCTTTTCCATTTCTTCCGTGTGTTCATTTATGTTTCCCTGGACTACGGTTTTAGGGACCTGTGAAGCAAAAGGGAACTTGGATTCGTCAATTAAATCAACCCCCTCCCAGCCGGGTGATTTCTCCCCTCTGGTATAAAACATGCAAATTTCTTCTCCAATTTCATGAAGGATTTGAGCATTCTTATATGTTGATTCAATTCCGCCTATAATAATTATCTTCGACATAAAAAACCTTTTTACCGATTGATTTTCCTTATTAACTGGAATGCTTCAGCAAATTCAAACGCCACCTCGCCGCCCCTTTTTCGCGCCAGATATTCAATAGCTTCAGGAGACCGGGGATGTGGATATTCTCGCAATTCAGTCTTATAGCATTGTAAAGCCTTTTTTTTGCGTTCTATTGTAGTTTCTATATTCTCAAATACATTTGGCGTAAATACATTGATATTATTTTGAAAACTTCGCTCCGTTGAAGATATAACCTCGTATGAATAAATCTGGTTAGGAAAATAATCGCCAACATTTGGACGACAAGCCATTAACGATGCCTCAAATGCGATCTGATGATCCCAATTATAATCTCCAAAATGATGGATATATACAATTTGAGGCTTTATGGTTTCAATAATCTCTTTAAGTTTGAAGGTTATGTCCATTTTGGGGATGGTATCCAACCTATTATCTGGAAAATCCAAGAAATAAATTTTTTTAATCCCTAAGACCGAAGCGGATTTTTCAGCCTCTTTTCTCAAACTATCAATCTCTTGTTTTATTTTGGCCTTTTGTGAATTTGGGTTTGAGTATCTTGCGGCAATTCCAGTCGCAAGTATAACAACAAATATATTATGCCCTTCGGTTGCTTTTTTTGCTATTGTTCCTCCCACTCCCAAAACCTCATCATCTGGATGAGCGGCTATCACTAATATATTTTCTTTGATGCTCATATTATTTTATTAACTCCCCTATATTAGAATCTAATTCCTAGCTCTCTTCGCTACTGTTTGAATGAAGTAGCCCCCGTTTTAACCGGACACCTTGAAACTGGAAATAGGTTGTAGTT
>CAZAST010000058.1:0-11256 GCA_964487805.1 uncultured Syntrophaceae bacterium | reverse complement strand
CAAGTGGCTCACTTTTCACGACCGAAAATGGCTCACTTTTAAACGACCATTGACAAAAGCAATCGTTCCGCTCCGCATCACCGATCTCCTGATAAATAAATAGAATATTTGAATATGTCCCATGAAGAATTTTAATTGACTGGAACAGGAACTCATTTTTTGAAGCCTTTGCCATGGCAAGCCTGAATTCCTCTCCCTCCTTCATGATTTCTGGGACATTCTGCTGGAGGAGCGCATGACTCAGCCGGACGAGGTAATATGCAAGTTTTTCCAGATCTTCTTCTCCCCGGCGTTCCGCGGCAAGACGGGCGATGACCGGTTCCAGGATCAGCCGTGCCTCAAAATACTCTTCCACTTCCCTGGCACCCATGGGTTCCGACAGGCCCCTCGCGACTTCCGGAACATACTCCTTCGAAAGGATATAACAGCCGCTGCTCCTTCGGATTTCTACCATTCCTCTTGCCTCCAACGTTCGCAGGGCCGACCGAAGGGTGTTCCGGCTGATTTTTAGTTCTTCGGCCAGGAGTCGCTCAGAGGGCATCCGGGACCCAATGGGTTGCCTGTCATTACGAATCCTTTCAGTTACTTTCAGTAGTGCCTTTTTTTCTTTGCTCATGGGAGCGACCCCTCAGCGCTTATATTGGATATACCAATTTTACTTATTATTAAAATAAAAACAATATTTATTTTTTATATTCATATTTATACCAGATTGGTAGCACCAATTAGCCGGTATAATGAAAAAAAAGGATAACGGTGCATTGTTGATAATGTTCATGGAATAACAGTTTTCGGGAAGGAGATTCCTTATGAAGACCCGTTTTTCCGCCGAGCGCGGTTGGATTTCCGACAGTTCTTTAAACCGCGGAGAAAAGACTCATAGAGGATGGCATAATTTTCAATATATTCAGGTGAGAATCCCTTTCTTTCCGTTGAACAGAGAATCAGAACGGATCGGATGACGCTTCTCTCATAAAAGGGCTTGGCGAAGTAGGAACGGATTCCATGGGGAATGAACAGGGCCCAGTCGATCGCCTTGATGCTCTCGAACGTGTCCTCAACGATAAGATAATCAAGTTTGAATCGTTCAATATTTTCCGCGATGGTTCCCTCGAAAGGGAAAATATGCCCCTCATCCAGGGTCGCGAAAGGGGCGCCTACGGTTTCGATATAGACTTGATTCTTTTTGGCATGGACATCGGAATAAATAATCCCGTCGATCCGGGCGATCTTTTCCTGATTTTCCAGGAAGGTTCCCAGGATCTCGACCATATTGTTCTTCTTTGCGATTTTTTTCAGAAGATACTTGCTGAATCGTTCCTTTTCCGGGTCGCGCGTGACAAGATCTCTTCTCTTTGAGGCCGCCAGTTCCTCAATCAAACCGGTGTTCGTCTCAATTTCATAAACAGAAAGCCGGATCAGTTGCCTTCCCTTAAGGAAAAGTACACGGATGGAAACATTTCCCATGAAAAGACTTTTATTCCGTCGTTGAAAAAAAAGCCGCCCCTCCCATTTCTTTTGAAAAAGGATGTCCTCACGGATCCGTTCCACCTGCTGGCGGAAGCTGCTGGGATAAAGATCCGTTAAGGAAGTCTTCCCGATTTTGTCAGTTCGGATGTCGAAAAGATCCTGGGCCGCCTTATTGAAGGCTACAATACTCCAGTCAAGAGGTTCAACGAGCAAGACAGGGTTGCTGACGAACTCGATCATGGCTTCCATTTCCGATTCCTGTTCAATAATTTGCCTCACAATGCCCGCCGTTTCAGAAACATCCAGCATGAAACCGATAAAGTGCTGGGGATTGTATCGGTCCGAAGTTCCAATCAGTTTGATCCAGCGTACGGAATTATCTTCCCCGTGGACCCGAAAAACGGTGGCCGCCGTGCGACCCTCTCTCATGGACTTGATGAACTCTTCGAAAAAAGAAAAGTCCTCCTGAAGAATAACCTTCTCACTGAAGTCAATATTCTGGAGAAGAAGTCCCGGGTTTTCCCCCAAACCGGGAATCACATACCGATTCAGGTATTCAATTTTATTTTTAATGATATCGACACGCCACAAAAGTGCCGGCAGATTGCTGATAGAATCGATAAGCTCTTCTACGGTCACAACGCCTTGACTGATCTTTTCAGTTAACATCCCCTGTCCTCAGGTAAGATTGATAAAACTTCATACCTGTCCAAGACAGCATTAGGAAAATATGCAATCAGTTAGGTAAAAGTATTTATTCAACAAAACCATAATCTTGATGATGACTTTATCAGAAGATATTACAATATTCAGGGTCAGATTCAACAGATATTTTTAAATTTTGGGTTGATTAGCCAGGAAGAAAAAGGGGGTTGAAACCGCCGGTCTAACTTATTGATTTAATTGGTGCGCCCACCTGGATTCGAACCAGGGGCCTTTGGATTCGTAGTCCAACGCTCTATCCAGCTGAGCTATGGGCGCACGTCTGAAAGGATAAAAAAATGGCGGAGAGAGCGGGATTCGAACCCGCGGTACACCTTTTAGGGCGTACAATCGCTTAGCAGGCGATCGCCTTCGACCACTCAGCCATCTCTCCGCTGATCGAACATCTTACTATTCCTGGCGGAGGGAGCAGGATTCGAACCCGCGAACCTTTCGGTTAACGGTTTTCAAGACCGCCGCCTTCGACCGCTCGGCCATCCCTCCGGTTCGGTACAACGATGCTACTCTACTTATTTTCGCGCGATCCTGTCAACCCCGTTCATATACGGTTTAAGCGCTTCCGGGATCAGCACGCTCCCGTCCTTCTGCTGGTAATTCTCCAGGACCGCCACTACGGTTCGCCCCACGGCCAGCCCGGAACCGTTGAGGGTGTGGACAAACTCGATCTTTCCGCTCTCTCCGCGGCGGAACCGGATCCCCGCCCTGCGCGCCTGGAACGCCTCGAAATTGCTGCATGAAGAAATCTCCCGGTAGGCGTCCTGTCCGGGCATCCACGCCTCCAGGTCGTAGGTCTTCGCGGATGAGAATCCCAGATCGCCCGTGCACAGGGAGACGGTCCGGAAATGGATCCCGAGTTTCTCCAGGATTTCCTCGGCATTGGCGGTGAGTTTCTCCAGTTGGTCGTAGGATTCCTCCGGTTTGGTGAACTTGACCATTTCCACCTTGTTGAACTGGTGCTGCCGTATCAAGCCCCGCGTGTCTTTCCCGTACGACCCGGCCTCCGCGCGGAAGCACGCCGAGTAGGCCACGTAGGAAATGGGAAGATCTTTCTCCTCCAGAATATCGTCCCGGTGGATATTGGTAACGGGGACCTCCGCCGTGGGGATGAGATAGTAGTCCGTTCCCTGTACCTTGAAAAGGTCCTCCTCGAATTTGGGAAGCTGACCCGTCCCCGTCATGCTGTCGCTGTTCACCATGAAGGGGGTGAAGACCTCCGTGTAACCGTGCCGGGTGGTGTGGAGATCGAGCATGAAGTTGACCAGCGCCCGTTCCAGGAGGGCGCCCGCTCCCCGGTACAGGGTGAAGCGCGCCCCGGTTATCTTGGCCCCGGCGGCAAAATCCAGTATGTTGAGGTCCTCGCCGATATCCCAGTGGGCTTTGGGCTCAAAATCGAACCGCGGCTTTTCCCCCCACTGGCGCACCACGGGGTTGTCGCCGCTCCCTGTTCCGCGAGCGACCGATTCGTGGGGGATGTTGGGGATGGTCATCGTCAATTCGGCAAGCTGGGCCTCGGTCTCTTTGAGGGCGTCGTCCAGTTCCTTGATCCGGGAGGAGACTGTCCCCATCCTGGCGATGATCTCGGAGGCATCCTGGCCGTTCTTCTTCCGCGCGCCGATCTCCTTCGAAACGCTGTTCCGTTCGCTCCGCAGGGTTTCGACTTCCTGAAGGATATCCCGTCTCTTTCGATCCATGGCGACAAACCGGTCCAGATCGACGGCGTCTCCCCGTTCCTCCAGTTTCGCCCTGACAAGATCAATGTTTTCCCGTATGAATTTTATGTCCAGCATATCCGCGCTTCCTCACATCTCTCTCTAAAAGGGTTACGTTGCTAACATTTTGGCCCTTTGAAGTCAATATAAAACACCGCAGGCCGACGATGATAATGGTTTGACCCCGTTCACTCATTGATATATACGTGTGCGCTTTGGACCATATGCTTGAAGGCAGATATGGAGATGTGCGACAGCAGATGAAGGCAGACACGAAAGAAACAGTCGAGGGCGATACGTTCCGGATAAAAAACATCATCATCTCCGTCATGATGACGTCTTTTTTCATACCCTTTATCGGCAGCTCGACGAATCTGGCATTGCCGCTGATCGAGCGGGAATTCACGGGAAGCGCCCTCACCCTGAGCTGGATTGTGACCGGGTACATCCTGGCATCGGCCGTGTTTCTGCTGCCCATGGGAAGACTCGCTGACATCGCGGGGAGGCAGAAAATCTTTCTCCTGGGGACGGTGGGCTTTACGTTGTTTACCTTTCTATGCGCCGTATCGTGGTCGAATGCTTCGCTCATCCTGTTCCGGATATTGCAGGGAACGACGGCCTCGATGATATACGCGACGGGAATGGCGATCATCTCTTCCACCTACCCCGCCGGACAGCGGGGAAAGGCGATGGGGCTTGTCGTGACGGCCACGTACATCGGCCTTTCAATCGGCCCGGTGCTCGGAGGGTTCATATGCCAGTATCTGGGGTGGAGACACATTTTCTTCTTCACCACGCTCATGGGTCTGGCTTCTGTTGCGTTCATTCTGATCCGGGTACGGGATACGGAGACCCCAGGACAGGGGGAACGGTTCGATTTCGCCGGAAGCATCCTCTATATGTTCGGAATCGGGGGATTCCTGTACGGCATGTCATCTCTGTCCAGCGCGCCGTCGGCCAAGTATATTTTTACGGCGGGCTTTGCCTTCCTCACCGGGTTCGTTCTGCTCGAAAGACGGATATCGTACCCGCTCATCAACCTGCGGCTCTTCTCCCGTAATATTGTTTTTGCTTTTTCGAACCTGGCTGCCATGATCAATTACAGCGCCACCTTTGCCATCACCTTTCTTCTTTCCCTCTATCTCCAGGTGATCCGGGGATACAGTCCCCAGACCGCGGCGCTCATCCTCCTGGTGCAACCGGCCGTCATGGCGCTGTTTTCATCTTTCGCCGGCTCGCTCTCAGACAGGATCGAGCCCCGTCTGGTCGCTTCAACCGGCATGGGACTGAACGCGCTCAGTCTTTTTATCTTCGCCTTTCTCGGTATCACGACACCTGTCTGGATCGTCATGATGAACCAGGCGCTCATCGGTTTCGGGCTGGCCCTCTTTTCGTCGCCCAATACCAACGCGATCATGGGATCGGTGGACAAACAATTCTACGGGGTCGCCTCATCGATGGTTTCCACCATGCGCATGATCGGGATGGCGGTGAGCATGGCGGTCGTTACCCTGCTGATCGCTCTGTTCATAGGCAACGTCAACCTTCGCCAGACGGACCCGGTGCTATTCCTTACCAGTTTCAGAATCGCGTTCGCAGTGTTCGGCGTATTCTGCGCCGCGGGAGTCTGTATCTCCCTCGCCCGGGGGAACATAAGGGCCTCATAAAAAAACGTACCGTTTTCTCGCACCCTCTCACCTGTAAAAAGTGTTGCAATATCGTGTCTGCTGTGAGTAAATTGCGCGGCATTCCCGACACGGGCAGCTCGGGGAAAGCATGCTTGACACAACGACACATGGAAAGGAACATGATGCCAGTGGAAAAGATTGCCATACTCCCGGGGGACGGAATCGGACCGGAGGTCATGCAGGAGGCCGTCAAGGCGTTGAAGGCCGTGCAGGAAAGATTCTCGCTTGATCTGAGCTACGCGTATGCCGACGTGGGGGGATGCGCCATCGACACGCACGGCGAGGCCCTCCCGCCCGCGACCCTGAAACTGTGCGAAGAAAGCGACGCGATTCTCTTCGGCTCCGTGGGAGGTCCCCGGTGGGAAACACTGCCGCCCGACCGGCAGCCCGAACGGGCGGCGCTTCTCCCCCTGCGGAAGCACTTCGGCCTCTTCTGCAATTTCAGACCGGCCCGGGTCTTCCCCACTCTGGCGGCGGCCAGCCCGCTCCGCCCGGACATCGTGAAGGACGGCTTCGATATCCTCTGCGTGCGTGAATTGACCGGGGGGATCTACTTCGGCGCTCCCAAGGGGAGAAAGGGGAGCGGCGCGGACGAGGCGGCCTTCGACACAATGATATACACGCGCGGCGAGATCGAACGGATCGCCCGGATGGCCTTCGACGCGGCGCGTCTGAGAAGAAAACGGGTGACCTCCATCGACAAGGCGAATGTCCTGACCACCATGGTCCTCTGGCGCGAGGTGGTGAAAGGGATCGGGAAGGAGTACCCCGATGTGGAACTCGATCACATGTATATCGACAACGCGACCATGCAGCTCGTCAAAGATCCCCACCATTTCGACGTCCTGCTGTGCGGGAACATGTTCGGGGATATTATCTCAGATGAATGCGCCATGCTGACCGGGTCGATGGGGCTTCTGGCATCCGCCAGCCTGAACGATTCGGCCTTCGGCCTCTACGAGCCAGCGGGTGGATCGGCACCCGATATCGCGGGGAAGGGAATCGCGAATCCCATCGCCCAGATACTGTCGGCCGCCATGCTCCTGCGCCACACCCTGCGCCAGGAAGAAGCGGCCCGGGCCATCGAACGGGCCGTGGAGGAAGTGATTGGGGCGGGAACGCATACCCCCGACATCGCCACGGCGACCAGTACGGTCATCGGAACAGCCGAGATGGGGACCGAGATAGCGCGCCGGATAGCGGCTTTCTAGAAGAAAAGGGGCAAGGGGTCGAGGGTTCAAGGGGCAAAGGATTCAAGGGGTAAGGGATAAAGAGTTAGGGGGTTGTTCTCTAAAGACTTTATCAGTGTTTGACCCCAACTTGTCGTAACTTTCCGATATGTCTTTTTTAGTATTACCCAATATGCCGTTCACTTGACCCCTTGGACCCTTGAATCCCTGAACCCAGATTACCTTCCGACCTTCACCTTCCTCACGTACTGAACCAGTCCGCCGGCCGCGATAAGACGCGCCATGAAATCGGGAATCGGCCTGGCCTGAAACGAGCCCTTCTCCCCCTCGATCGCCCCGGTGGCAAGATCGACAGTCGCCCTCCCGCCGTCGGCGAGGCCCCTCGCCGCTTCTTCCGATTCCAGAAGAGGGAGGCCGATGTTGAAGGCGTTCCGGTAAAAGATCCGGGCAAAGCTCTCCGCGATGACCACACGGATGCCCGCCGCCTTGATCGCCAGAGGCGCGTGTTCCCGGGACGATCCGCAGCCGAAATTCTTCCCGGCGACCAGGATGTCTCCCTTCGAAACCCCGGTCGCAAAGTCGGGCCTGATATCGATAAAACAGCTCCTCGCCAGTTCATTCTCGTCCGAAACATTCAGGTACCGCGCGGGGATAATGACATCCGTGTCGATGTCGTCGCCGAATTTCCATATACGCCCTTCCACTTTCATATTCTCCATCGCTGATAGATCCTCCCCTCTACAGTTCATCGGGTCCGCCGATTTTCCCCAGGACCGCGGACGCCGCGGCGACAAGGGGATTGGCAAGATAGACTTCGCTCTCCGGATGCCCCATCCGTCCGATAAAGTTACGGTTCGTCGTGGACACGGCCCGCTCACCCGCCGCGAGTATTCCCATGTGCCCGCCGAGACAGGGACCGCAGCAGGGCGGACCGATCACGCCCCCCGCCTCCAGGAACGTTTCCAGAATCCCTTCCCGCATGGCCGTTTTGTATATGAGCGGGGACCCGGGCAGGATGATGAGCCGCACCCCCGGCGCCGCCTTTCGCCCTTTCAGTATCCGCGCCGCGTCGCGCAGGTCGTCCAGCCAGCCGTTCGTGCAGGAACCGATGACCACCTGGTCGATGGGGACGTTTCCCGCCTGCGAGGCGGCCCGAACGTTCGAGGGAAGGTGGGGAAAGGCGACCTGCGGTTCGATGCCGGTTACATCGATATCGATGACCCGGTCGTACACCGCACCGGGATCGCTTTTGAAAATCTCGAACCGCCTGGTGGTTCGCTCCGCCAGGTAGGCGAGAGTCGTCTCGTCAGGCACGATGATTCCGTTCTTTCCCCCGGCCTCGATGGCCATGTTCGACATGGTGAAGCGCTGGTTCATGGGAAGTTTTTCGATAACGGACCCGGCAAACTCCATGGCGCAGTACAGGGCTCCCTCGACACCGAGCAGGCCGATCGTGTGCAGGATCAGGTCCTTTCCCCCCACGTGAGGCCGCAGCGTGCCCTCATACCGCAGAAGAATAGTCGGGGGGACCTTGAGCCATATCTCGCCGGTGGCCATGACGGCGCCGAGGTCGGTGCTCCCCACCCCCGTGGAAAAGGCCCCCATGGCGCCGTACGTACAGGTGTGGCTGTCGGCGCCGATGACAACCTGCCCGGGAAGGACCAATCCCCTTTCAGGAAGAATCACGTGTTCTATTCCCGAATCGCCCCCCTCGTAGTAGTGCGTCAGCTTCTGACGTCGTGCGAACTCGCGGACCAGCTTGACCTGCTGCGCCGAGGCGATGTCCTTGTTGGGAACGAAATGGTCGGCCACCAGGATTACCTTGTCGGCATCGAATACGGTCTCCACGCCGATCTCGCCGAATACCTTGATGGCGAGGGGCGCGGTTATGTCATTGGCGAGAGCCACATCGACCTTCGCCTCGATCAGGTCTCCGGGAGAGACCCGCTCGAGACCGGCGTGAGCGGCAAGAATCTTCTCCGTTATTGTCATGGGCATCGTTTCTGTCTCCTGTCTTCAGTATGTGATGGGCCGCCTCCACAGTGACGGCGGCCGTCTAGCTGTTGTTGAGCATCTGGAACGACTCGATCCTGTTGAGGGCGTTGATATACGCCTTCGCGGACGCGACAAGGACATCGGGATCGGAACCCCGCCCCGAGACGATCCGTTTCTTGTGGCGAAGCTGAACGGTCACGACACCCTGGGCGTCGGTCCCTTCCGTTACGGCATGGACCTGATATTTGACCAGGCGATGGTTCGTCCCCGTTATCCTTCTGATGGTCGCAAAGGTGGCGTCCACCGGGCCCACGCCGAAATAGGCCTCCCGTGCGACCTTGCCGTCTATCTCCATCTGAACGGTCGCAGTGGGAATCGCCACGTTTCCGCTTACCACGCTGAGATACAGGAGCCGGTACTTGTCGGGCCGCCTGAACACCACCTCGGCGATGATGGCCTCCAGATCCTCATCGAACATCTCCTTCTTGATGTCCGCCAGCTCCTTGAAGCGCTTAAATACCGTATCGACATCATCCTTGGCAAGCTCGAATCCCATCTTTTTGAGGCGATCCCTGATGGCGGCCCGTCCGGAGTGTTTCCCCAGGACGATATTCGAGTCCGAAACGCCCACCGCCTTCGGGGTCATGATCTCGTAATTGAGTTTGTCCTTGATGACGCCATCCTGATGGATACCGGACTCGTGGGCAAAGGCATTCACCCCCACAATCGCCTTGTTCGGCTGCACCTCCACACCGGTTATCTCCGCCAGGAGCCGCGACGTGGGGTAGATATGCCTTGTCTTGATATTCGTGTGAAGCCCCAGGATGTCCTTTCTGGTTTCGATAGCCATGACGATCTCTTCCAGTGAAGCGTTACCGGCCCGCTCGCCGATACCGTTCACCGCGCACTCCACCTGCCGCGCCCCCGCCTTCAGACCGGCAAGGGACGTGGCCACCGCGACACCCAGGTCGTCATGGGTATGAACCGATATGACAGCCTTGTGGATGTTTTTGACCGTATCGAAGAGATACGCGATCAGTTCCCCGTATTCCTCCGGCATGGCATACCCGACCGTATCGGGGATATTGACCGTCTTTGCTCCTTCCTCTATGACGGCCTCGACGATCTCCGCCAGGTACTGCCGGTCGGTCCGGGTGGCATCCTGCGCCGAATACTCCACATTCGCGGTAAGGCTTAAGGCATGTTTCACCGCGGCGCGCGATTCTTTCAATACCTGGTCCTTCGTCATCTTCAACATGTGGTTCAGGTGTATGTCGGACGTTGAAATGAAGGTATGAATCCTGGGGTGGGCCGCGCCCTTGATCGCGTCCCACGCCCGATCGATATCACCCCGGCTGGTCCTGCACAGGCCCGCGACCTGGGACTTTTTGATCACTCCGGCGATCTGCCGGACCGATTCGAAATCCCCCTCGGAGGCGATTGGAAACCCCGCCTCAATAATATCGACCCCCAGCCGCTCGAGCTGTTTCGCGAAGCGGATCTTCTCGCCGGGGTTCATGCTGAACCCGGGGGCCTGCTCTCCGTCGCGCAGCGTCGTGTCGAATATGAATACCCTGTTTTTGTCTGCCTTCATCTCTCTCCCTCCTTCTTCACCTTGTTTTTTCCGTTATCCTTGCTCAATTTGTATTGAACGCTGTCAACGAGGGCATGCCAGCTTGCTTCGATGATGTTCGCCGATACCCCGGTCGTGGTCCAAACATCGGTATCGTCCCGCGATTCCAGAAGAACGCGCACCTTTGCCGCCGTTCCGTGGGTCTCCTCCAGGATCCTGACCTTGAAATCCACAAGACGCATCTCACTGATCCGCGGGTAGAACTTGGTGAGCGCCTTGCGCAGGGCGTTATCCAGGGCATTGACGGGACCCTTCCCTTCGGCCGCCGTGATCTCATGCTCCTCGCCGACGGATATCTTGATCATGGCCTGAGAGAGAGAAGCATTTCTCTTCGTTTTCTCGTCGATGACGCGGAAGGACTCAAGGTGGAAGGGCTCGTCGAGGGTACCGATTGCCTTCCGTATCAAGAGAGAAAGGGAGCCATCGGCGGTGTCGAACTGATACCCCTCGTCCTCCATCTTCTTGATGTCGCGGACGATCCGTTCACTGACGCCGCGGTCGGCGCCGAGATCGATCCCCAGTTCCTTCGCTTTATATTTGATATTGCTCTTTCCCGAGAGGTCTGAGACGATCACATTACGCCGGTTCCCCACCAGATCCGGGTCGGTGTGTTCATATGCCACCGGATTTTTCAGGATGGCGCTCACGTGGACCCCTCCCTTGTGGGCAAAGGCATTGCGCCCGACAAAGGGTTTCGAGTGGGCGGGAGGGGTATTCGCCACTTCGCTCACATATCGCGAGAGAGACGTGAGATGCCGGATTGCCCCTTCCGGAAGGCACTTCTTCCCCATCTTGAGTTCCAAGTTGCCGATGATGGTGATCAGGTCCGCGTTGCCGCATCTTTCGCC
>CAZAST010000057.1:1201-11303 GCA_964487805.1 uncultured Syntrophaceae bacterium | reverse complement strand
AGGTTCCCGGCTCTGGCCCTTGCCTATGAAGCTGCCGGGAAGGGCGGGACGGCCCCGGCGGTCCTGAACGCCTCAAATGAAGTGGCCGTGGAGGCCTTTGCCGGGGGGGCGATCGGATTCGGGGATATTCCCCGGGTGGTGAGAAAGACGCTCGACGTGCATCGGGTCGGGAAGATCAGGGACATTGCCGATATCCTCGATGCGGATGGGTGGGCGCGGACCACGGCTTCGGAAATAATAGAGAAAGGAAAAATTCTTTGATCGGTGTGAGTGTTGTTTCAGTCATAATTTTGCTGGGAGTGCTCATATTTGTGCACGAACTGGGGCACTTCCTGGTGGCCAAATGGTCGGGTGTGGGGGTTCTCAAATTTTCACTCGGCTTCGGTCCCAAGCTCTTCGGACGTAAGGTGGGAGAAACGGAATACATCCTCTCCGCCATACCCCTTGGTGGATATGTGAAGATGCTGGGTGACTCGGAGGATGAGCAGGAACTCTCCCCGGCGGATGAGAAACGGTCGTTTCTGAAACAGGGAGTATTCAAGAGGATAGCGATCGTTTTTTCAGGTCCCTTGTTCAACTTCCTCTTTGCCATTGTCGCCTTTGCCGTTGTGTACGCCGTGGGTGTCCCCGTTTCGACCTCGACGATCGGGACCGTGCAGGAAGGGAGCCCGGCCTTAGAGGCCGGCATACGCAGTGGAGACACTATCGTCGCCATCGACGGCAGGAAGATATCCCGATGGTCGGATCTTGCCGGCGCTGTGGACAAGAGCGACGGCGCCCGGCTCATAATACAGGTGGAACGGGGGGGTAAGACGCACACGATCAACGTGACCCCCCGGGCCGTGACATCATCGAATATCTTCGGCGAAGAGATTGAGACCTTTCGTATCGGTGTGGGGATTTCCGATGAGACGGTCATGGAACGGAAGGGGCCGTTGGGAGCGCTCTCATCCGGCATTGCCCAGACATGGGGGTGGACGAAGCTGACCTGTGTGGGGATGGTCAAGATAGTGCAGGGGGTCGTTTCTCCAAAGGAATTAGGGGGGCCGATCCTGATCGCCCAGATGGCGGGAACACAGGTCCGGAAGGGCCTGATACCGTTCATATTTCTTATGGCGGTGCTGAGCGTCAACCTTGGCGTGCTGAATCTTCTTCCCGTGCCGGTTCTCGACGGGGGGCACATTGTCTTTTTCCTGATAGAGGCCGCCACGGGAAGGCCGGTAAGTGTGCGGTGGAGGGAACGGGCGCAGCAGGTGGGGTTCTTCATCCTCATCCTTCTCATGCTGTTCGTATTTTATAACGATATTGTGCGATTAGTGGGATATCAGCCATGATAACGCTTGCCGTGGACACCTCGCTGGCAACGACAAGCGTCGCGCTCCTCGAGGACGACGATATTCGTGCGGAGCTCTTTTTCCAAACGGGGAGGAACCACGCGGAGGTGCTTCTCCCGGCGATCGAACACGTGCTCGTGTCCACCGGAATGGAACAAAGTCGAATCGATCTCTTTGCCGTGACCGTCGGTCCCGGTTCCTTCACGGGGCTGCGGGTGGGGGTCAGTACCGTGAAGGGACTGGCATTTGTTTTAAAGAAACCGGTTGTCGGGGTCTCGTCTCTGGATGTTCTCGTTTTGAATATGGGGTATTGCGATCCCTCAATGGTGGTTTGTCCCATGGTGGATGCTGGACGGGGAGAGGTTTATGCCGCGCTTTACGCCCCTTGCGGGCCGGACAGATATGAGAGAACGCGTGATGCGTGTGTGGTGCGTCCGGGAGAATTCGTGCAATCAATAGAAGGGGATGCGGTTTTCCTGGGCGATGGATCTGAGAAGCACCAGACTGTTATCCGTGATATGTTCCCGGGCCGACCGTTCTTTACCCCGTCGCGCTGCAACCGGATACGGGGGGGCGCGGTAGGCATCATGGGGCGGAAGAAGTTTTGTGAAGGGCATATATCTGATATAATGCAACTCGTCCCCGCGTATATCCGCCCTTCGTATGCGAGCGGGGAGGATTAATATTCTCGCGGGATATGCCGGTTGACACGGAGCTTTTTATCTACTATACACCGGCGTGGGCGCGCTGTCCCTGAGGATAGCCCGCAGTTAATCGGAAGAAGACGTGAGAATAAACAATTGGTGGCAGGCGTGAAGAACAGAAATTTCCCCATTGCCCTTGAGGGGTTTGTCTTTATCGTTCCTCTGGCCGTTCTGGCGGGAGTTTTCGCCTTCCTGGGCCCTCGAGGGGTGGCCCTCTTTTTCCTTGCCGCGACCCTCTTTGTCCTGTGGTTTTTCCGTAATCCGGAGCGAGTACCCCCCGCAGATGAAACGGCGATCATCTCCCCCGCGGATGGGAAGGTTATCAAGATCGAGGAAGTGGAAGAAGGTGAGATGCTTCAGGAGAGGGTACGGAAGATCAGTATTTTCATGAACGTTTTCAACGTTCACGTAAACAGGGCTCCCTGCTCCGGCACCGTTACGGAAATTGTGTACCGGAAAGGGAAGTTCTTTCCCGCCAATCTCGACAAGGCGTCGGCTCTCAACGAGCGGAATTCCGTCCTCATCGAGCGGGTGGACGGGAACCGGATACTGACCATACAGATCGCGGGGATCATCGCGCGCAGAATCGTCTGCTGGGTTCAAAAGGGGATAAACGTGGCAAAGGGGGAGCGTTTCGGAATGATCAGATTCGGATCACGACTCGAGGTTTTTATGCCGCTCGGCGCCACAATCTCCGTCAAGCTCGGAGACAGGGTACGCGCCGGGGAAACGACGATAGGATATCTGACATGAGAAAAAACGTGAGGGAAAAGACCGACAATGCGAGAAAGGGGATTTACATACTTCCCAATCTTTTCACGACGGCGAGTCTCTTTTTCGGTTTTTATTCGATTATTGCCTCTATAGGGGGACATTTTTCACGGGCGGCGATCGCGATCCTACTGTCCATCGTTCTCGACGGGCTCGACGGCAAGATCGCCCGGTATACCCGGACCACCAGCAGGTTCGGCGCCGAGTACGATTCGCTCTCCGATCTTGTCGCCTTCGGCGTCGCGCCCGCCGTCCTTGCCTATTCATGGGCCCTCATCTCCTTCGGGAGATACGGCTGGCTCGCGGCCTTCCTCTTTGTGGTATGCGGCGCCCTGAGGCTCGCCCGCTTCAACGTGCAGATCGATATCATCGACAGCAGGGTGTTCAACGGCCTTGCCATCCCGGCGGCCGCTGCGGTCATCGCGACGACGGTTCTCTTGTTTTACTATCTGGGAGGAGAGGGACCCTTTCATCACGGCTCCATATTGATGGGTACTGTCGTGATTTCACTGTTGATGGTGAGCAATATCAAATATTACAGTTTCAAGGATCTCAACTTCTTTTCGAGAAAGCCCTTCATGACCTTTGTTCTGATCGTCTGCGTGTTGTTCATTATCGTTCTTGAACCGCAGGTCATGCTCTTTGTAAGTGCCCTGACCTATGCCCTCTCAGGTCCTGCCTGGATGCTGATGAAGCTCGCACGGAGACACAAGGAGGATGAAACGGAGGAGGATCACGGCAGGGCGTAAAAACTGCCCTTTCGATGACATAAATAAATCAGAACCCGACAACCGGGCAGAGATGTGTGATGTGGATGCACTCTGCGCGAGGGAAGGGGGATGAGGTAAGTATAAGCGGCAGAAAGGCGTTTATATGAGAAAATACAAAGTTGCAGTTGTTGGTGCGACAGGGCTGGTGGGGGGCGAGATGATCCGTACCCTGGAACAGAGAAATTTCCCGGTGGGGGAACTGACCCTTCTTGCCTCTGAACGGTCACTGGGGAAAGAACTGACCTTTCGCGGAGAGGAATACCCCGTCAAGGTTCTGGATGACAATTCCTTTGAAGGAATAGAGATCGGGCTGTTTTCAGCCGGTGGAAGCATCAGCGAACGGTTCGCGCCGGTGGCGGCACGCGAAGGGTGCGTGGTTATAGACAACACGAGCGCCTTCAGGATGGACCCGGACATACCCCTGGTGGTCCCCGAGGTGAACCCTGAAGAGATCGGCGCATACCGGGAGAAAGGGATTATCGCAAACCCCAACTGTTCGACCATACAGATGGTTGTTGCACTGAAGCCGATTTATGACGCAGTGGGCATCAGGCGTATCGTTGTGTCCACCTATCAGGCGGTGTCGGGTACCGGCAAGGAGGCCGTCGAAGAACTGGTGGCGCAGACACGGGCTCTTCTCTCCATGGAAGAACCCCGGATCGAAGTGTATCCGCACCGGATCGCTTTCAACTGCCTCCCCCACATCGATGTGTTTCTGGAGAACGGGTACACGAAGGAAGAGATGAAAATGGTCAATGAGACCAGAAAGATATTAAAAGATCCGTCCATCGCCGTCACGGCTACCACGGTCCGGGTCCCGGTTTTCTACGGCCATTCGGAGTCGGTCAATATCGAGACGGAGACAAAGATTACTCCTGACGAGGTGCGAAGTCTCCTTGCGAATGCCCCGGGAGTCACCGTGATCGACGATCCCGCCGGAGCGGGCTATCCACTGGCCAGTGACGCGGCCGGCAGGGACGACACCTTTGTGGGAAGGATCAGAGAGGACGAATCCATCCCGAACGGGATCAATATGTGGATCGTTTCGGACAACATCCGGAAGGGCGCCGCCCTGAATGCGGTTCAGATAGCGGAGATACTGATCGAGCAGTATCTGGATTGATCCATGAGAATAACGGGTGGGAGCGCGCGGGGCAGAAAGATGTACGCGCCGAAGAGCGATTCGATCCGGGTGACTTCCGACAGGATCAGGGAGACGCTTTTTGACATTCTCCCCCCCATGGAAGGCGCGCTGTTCCTGGACATCTATGCCGGTACGGGCAGCGTGGGGATTGAGGCGCTGAGCAGAGGAAGCGCTGGAGCCGTTTTTATTGAAAGAGCCCCCGGCCATGCGGAGGCGCTGGGAAAGAATCTCATTCTCTGCGGATTCGACAAGGTTTCCCAAGTTCTCGTTACGTCAGCCCGGAGGGGAATTCGTCTTCTGTCGGAGCGTCAACAGCGATTTGATATCATATTTGCCGATCCTCCCTACGATAAAGGGGATGTTGCAGAAACACTCCACGTGCCCGGTTTGAGCCGTCTCATCGCTGAGAAAGGTGTGCTCGTATTCGAACATTCCTTCAGGGAAGACATCCCGGTCACCGAAATCTTGAGACAGGTGGATCAGAGACGGTATGGTGACACGGTACTGTCTTTTTTCAAATTGAGCGGATAGGGAGGACAGACAGTGGGAAATGTTGCGGTATATCCAGGTTCATTCGACCCCATCACAAATGGACACATGGATATCATTGAAAGGGGCTTGGGCATATTTGACAAGATAATCGTAACGGTCGGGCGAAATCCGAACAAGAAGACCCTCTTTACCGTGGAGGAAAGGATCGCCATGATTGAAGAAGCGTTGGGGACTGATCCCCGTGTCGAGGTTGATTCCTTTACCGGGCTTCTTGTGGATTACGTGGAGAAGTCTGAGGCCCATTGTATTCTGAGAGGCCTGAGGGCCATGTCCGATTTCGAGTACGAGTTTCAATTGGCCCTCATCAACAGGAGACTGAAAAGACAGATAGAAACCGTGTTTCTCATGACCGGAGCCAGCTGGTTCTACTGCAATTCCGGGATCGTGAAGGAGGCTGCGGGACTGGGCGGATCGGTAACGGGAATGGTTCCCGATGTTGTGTTGAAGCGATTGAAAGAGAAATTCCCCGGTATGAGCGACGGCTTGGACGTATAAGAGACACATATCTTCGAGGGGAGGAAGAGGATATCATGAAATTCGCGCAACGGGTGGGGAAAATACAGCCTTCCCAGACGCTCGCCATTACCGCCAAGGCGAACGCCCTCCGGGCGGAGGGAAGGGATGTGATCAGTTTCGGCGCGGGTGAACCTGATTTCGAAACGCCGTTACATATAAAGGAAGCGGCCGTTGATGCGATCAGGGAGGGATTTACCCGGTATACCCCGGTGGGGGGCATCCCGGAGCTGAAGGACGCGATTATCGAAAAACTCCGGCGCGACAACACGCTTGCTTATACGAGACCGGAGATTGTCGTGTCCTGCGGTGCCAAGCATGTCCTGTACAATCTTGCCCAGGCCCTCTTCGAGGAGGGAGATGAGGTGATTATTCCCTCCCCCTTCTGGGTTTCCTACCCCGACATCATCCTGCTGACGGGGGCGACCCCCGTGATCATGGAGACGCGGGGGGATGAAGGCTTCAAGATTACCCCCGACCGGCTCGCCGGTACCGTCACGGCTCGCACAAAGGCGCTTGTTCTCAACAGTCCGTCCAATCCGACCGGAGCGGCCTATACGTCCGATGATCTGAAGGCGCTTGCGGAGGTGGTAATTGAAAGGGATATTCTCGTGATCTCCGATGAGATCTATGAAAAAATCGTGTACGACGGGTTTTCCTTTTCCAGTATCGCCATGGTCGGCGAGGAAGCAAAAAATCGATCCATTGTCGTCAATGGTGTCTCAAAAGCCTATGCCATGACGGGATGGCGGATCGGGTACGCCGCCGGACCCGAAGAGATTATCGCGGCAATGACCAAGATACAGAGCCAGAATACGTCGAATCCCACATCGATCTCTCAGAAAGCGGCGGTCGAGGCGCTGAACGGTGATCAGAAGGACGTCGACGAGATGGTTGAAGCCTTTGCCCTGAGACGGAATTATATTGTCGACACGCTGAACGGCATGGCAGGTGTGAGTTGCTTCAACCCCCAAGGGGCATTCTACGCCTTTCCCAATGTGTCAGCATTGTATGGAAAGAGCTACAACGGGTCCCCCATAACCGGATCGGCATCCTTTGCGGAATATCTCCTCGATGCCGCGGATGTTGCCGTCGTTCCCGGCGTTGCTTTCGGCAGTGACGACTTCATCCGCCTGTCCTACGCCACGTCGATGGACAACATCCGGAAGGGGATGGAACGCATCGGGGATGCCGTAGCGCAGCTGAAATAGAGGTGTCAGATGATCCTGGGTATCGTTTTTATTTGCGCGGGCGTACTCATCGCCGTCTATCCTCCGCTTCTGTCGATTATCGTGGCGTCCGTTCTCATACTGATCGGGATCGGGATCACATCCTTCAGTTACCGTCTCAAGAAGACGCAGCGGAGATCGGATGATCCCTTCCTGGATTTCTTCTTCCGTTTTTAGGGGAGGAGACGGCGCGGCCGATACTCATCTGCGGAGAGTAGAAATTGTGGAACGACGCGCATGTGATGTAAATACGCGGATGTGCGTTTCTGTTTCATTATAATCGAACGATCACCGTACAGGTGATTACACAACAGCAAGGAGGACGGAACACGGTATGAAAAGGTTTCATGGCACGGCATGTTTCATTGCCGTTCTTGTGGTATGCGGTGTATTTCTGATAACCGGCAGGGGAATCGCGGCCGATACGGTAAAACTGGGTGTCGCCGGGGCACACAGCGGAGATCTCGCTTCGTACGGCCTTCCTTCCGTGAAGGCCGCGGAACTGGTGGTCAAGGATATTAACGCGAAGGGAGGGGTGTTGGGGAAGGAAGTCGTTCTCCTCGTGGAAGACGATGTCTGCAAACCCGAAGTCGCCACAAACACGGCCACGAAACTCCTCTCTCAGGGGGTCCATGTCGTGATGGGCCATATCTGCAGCGGCGCCACCAAGGCGGCCCTCGCCATATACAAGGCGGAGAATATCATCTGCATGTCGCCCTCCGCGACCAATCCACCCTTGACGCAGAGCGGCGAGTACCCCAATTTTTACCGGACCATTGCTTCCGATGACGCCCAGGCGCGTCTCGAGGTTGATTACGCCATCAATGTCCTGAAGGCAAAAAAGATCGCTGTCCTGCACGACAAGGGGGATTACGGGAAGGGGCTGGCGGAGTTCGCGAAGGCTTTCATCGAAAAGGACTCCCGGGCGGAGGTCGTCCTGTATGAGGGGGTCACCCCGGGCGCCGTGGATTACTCGGCGGTTGTTCAGAAGATCAAGCGCTTCAAGGCGGATGCCGTCATATTCGGCGGATATCATCCCGAGGCCTCGAAGGTCGTCATGCAGATGCGAAAGAAACGGATGGACACAGCCTTCATCTCCGATGACGGGGTGAAAGACGATACCTTCATCAAGGTGGCCGGCGAGTTTGCGGAAGGCGTCTATGCCACGGGGCCGAAGGATACCTCGAAGAATCCCCTGGCAATCGCCGCTACCGAGGCGCACCGGAAGGCATACGGTTCCGATCCCGGGGCCTTCTTCCTCAACGCCTATGCCGCGACCCAGGCACTGCTGAACGCGATCGAAAAGGCGGGATCGACCGACTACGAAAAGGTTTCACGGGCGCTCAAGACCGAGGATGTCGAGACGCCCCTGGGAAAGATACGGTTTGACGCAAAGGGGGACGCCATCGGGATCGGCTTCTCCATCTACCAAGTGAAAAACGGGGTCTATGTCGAGGTAAAATAACCCGGGTCCCGCAGTATAGAACATAACGCGCCATCATATCGGGGGGAGGCTGACAGGGCTGTCCCCCCGATTTCGGTAAGCGTCCCGCCGGGCATCTCCGGCGCGGGCATGAAGGAGTCGGGCTCTGCAGATGGATTATTTTCTGGAATTGTTTCTGGGAGGATTGACCCGGGGAAGCATCTACGCACTCATCGCCCTCGGCTATACCATGGTCTACGGCATCATCGAACTGATCAATTTCGCCCACGGTGAAATCTATATGATCGGGGCCTTTACGGCGCTGATCGTCATATCGGTCCTGACCCTCATGGGGATGAACACAGTCGCCATCCTGGTCATCGCCGGAGTGATTGCCGTCATCTATTCAAGCGCTTACGGGTACACGGTCGAGAAGATCGCCTACAAGCCGCTGCGGAACGCGCCGCGCCTTTCAGCCCTCATCAGCGCCATCGGGATGTCTCTTTTTCTCCAGAACTATGTTCTCCTGGCGCAGACATCCGATTTTCTCCCCTTCCCAAATCTCGTTCCCGACTTTGAGTTCATGGAGCCTTACGCGCACATCATCGGTTCCACGGAGATCGTCATCCTCACCACAACGGCCGTCGTCATGGCTCTTCTCACCTTCCTCATCAAATGTACGACCATCGGCAAGGCAATGCGCGCGGCGTCACAGGATAAAACCATGGCCATGCTGGTGGGGATCAACGTAAATCGTGTCATCTCCGTTACCTTTGTCGTCGGATCGGCGACGGCGGCGATCGGGGGGGTGCTCATAGCCTCCCACGTGGGCATGATCAATTTCTATATCGGCTTCATCGCGGGGATCAAGGCCTTTGTCGCCGCGGTGCTGGGGGGGATCGGGAGCATCCCCGGTGCCGTCCTCGGAAGCTTTGTGCTGGGGTGGACGGAGAGCTTCGCCACGGGGTATGTGTCGAGTGATTACGAAGATGTGTTTGCCTTTCTCTTTCTGGTGCTGATCCTGATCTTCAGACCCGCGGGGATTCTGGGCAGGACCGAAAAAAACAAGGTATGATGGAATCGGGATTGTGACAGGTGTTCGTATTTGATCGGATAAAAAAGGCCCTGCTCGTATCGGTATGGTTCATGTTTCTCACCTTTCCCATTCTGGTGATCCGCATCAATCCGGTGGAGCGTATCGTGGAGTGGCGCTGGATCAATATGCTGCTGATCGGCGCGGGAAGCTTTTTTCTCTCCTTTGTCTGGAACTATTTCATCAGGCGAAGGGAGGCAGGGGTACGCAGAGCGGAAACCGGCGGAGGGCCGGAGGCGGTTACCCCGGCCCGGCGAATCCTGAAAAATAAAAAGATCTACCGGCTCGCGCTGGCCGTTGCCGGAATCTTTGCCCTCATCTTCCCCTTTCTCTTCTCTCTGTATCAGACCAATATCATGGTATCGGCGTTGATCTACGTCATGCTGGGGCTGGGGCTGAATATCGTCGTTGGACTGGCCGGTCTTCTCGACCTGGGATATGTCGCTTTTTACGCCGTCGGTGCGTACGCATACGCTCTGCTCAATTACCACTTCGGCCTCACCTTCTGGATGGCACTTCCCATCGGGGCGGGCCTGGGGGCCGTTTTCGGGATACTCCTCGGTTTCCCG
>CAZAST010000057.1:0-1191 GCA_964487805.1 uncultured Syntrophaceae bacterium | reverse complement strand
TTAGCCTCGGTCATGCGGGATTTTTGAGCATAGGCGCGTTTTCCGGCGTTGTGTTCTGCAACCTGTTTTCAGGAATCGGCAACACGACAATCGAGCTTGTGCTTGCAATGTTCTGCGGCGGAATCGTCGCCGGATTGTTCGGTTTTCTAATCGGAATTCCGGTTCTTCGTCTTCGCGGAGACTACCTCGCCATCGTGACGCTGGGGTTCGGCGAGATCATACGGATCATTCTGGAAAACTGGAATGAATTCTCCTTCGGCCCCAGCGGGATATCGAATATACCGCGGCCCTCCCTCTTCGGGATCGACCTGTCGGTTCACGATGCCACGATCTACATGTACTATGTCATGATCGGTCTGTGCCTGCTCACGATCTTTGTGGTCAACCGCCTGCAGGATTCGCGGATCGGCAGGGCGTGGATCGCCCTCAGAGAGGACGAGATCGCCTGTCAGGCCATGGGGATCGACAAGGCGAAGACGAAACTGACAGCCTTCGCCCTCGGCGCGACGTGGGCGGGGATGAGCGGTGTCGTCTTCGCGGCAAAGACGACCTTTGTCAATCCCGCGAGCTTCACCATCTGGGAATCGATCATCATCCTGTGCATCGTCGTCCTGGGGGGCATGGGATCGATCATCGGTGTGATAGCGGGGGCGCTGGTCCTGATACTGATGCCCGAATACCTGCGCGCCTTCTCTGAGTATCGGATGCTGGCCTTTGGCGTCGTTCTCGTGGTGATGATGGTCTTTCGTCCGGGGGGCCTCATACCCAATGTGCGGCGCTTCTACACATTCACGGGCGCGGCGGAATCGGGAGAGGACGACTGACTATGGAATCGGTTTTACAGGTCCACAATCTCGGCATGAACTTCGGAGGCCTGCGGGCCCTCGATTCCGTCGATCTTGATGTGGGGAGGCACGAGATCGTCGCCTTGATCGGTCCCAACGGTGCGGGGAAGACCACCTTTTTTAACTGCGTCACCGGGATATATCCCCCCACCGAGGGGGATGTCCTCATATCCGTCCGGGGAAAAGGCGAGCTGAAACGGATAAACGGGATGAAACCGAACAAGGTGACGGAGAAGGGCCTGGCCAGAACCTTCCAGAACATCCGTCTTTTCCCCAATATGACGGTTCTTGAGAACGTGATGATCGGACGGCACTGCCGGATGCAGGCGGGGATCCTGGGTGCCGT
>CAZAST010000056.1:0-11430 GCA_964487805.1 uncultured Syntrophaceae bacterium | reverse complement strand
GTGACAGCGGTAAGCGCCTGCCCGCGCTATTTGCCCTCCTTCGCGATGGGGCGGATGGTCATGCAATAGGCGGCTTTCTCCTCATCCATGGCGAAATACTCGTGTCGGAGAAAGGCGTCGGTCATGTCCGTGTTGTGTTTGCTCAGGAAGTGCTCGTTTTCTCCCGTAATGAGCATCATATAAGCCCTGGGCTCGGGATCGAACCGGACAATAATCCGGGGCGCCGGCGCCAGATCGGCGATGTAAGGGGGCTCCACTTCGTTGAAACGGGCCCGGTTGTTCGTCTCCCCATCCCCCTCGAAAGCGATGGGCCCGTAGTTCACCAGCGGTTTGAACAAGGCCGAGTTCCCCAGGACATGATCGAATTTGATCTTGTGTATCTCTCCCCACTTCCATGAGGCCGGGTCGCTCTTCCCGAACTGCTTCTCCAGCATCGTGCAGCTTTCCCTGAAGGCGCGGGTGGCGATTTGGGACACGCCTTCGATCTCCGGCGTGGTTGTGTCGTCAAAGAAAGCGCTCCCCCGATCGACCATATGGAGGAACCGCTCCATGCTGATATACCGGTCGGCTGCGTATTCCGCCGCAAGATCAGCCCCCAGTTCGTCGGCGAGGGTCTGACAGACGAAACGCACGTAAAAGGTATTATAGATGGACGCCGCCGCCGAATCCGTGCGGTTGTCGCCGTCCCACGCGAGGACCAGGTCACGGGCCTTCTTCGTCATGGCGTCGCCGGGGTCCACGGAGACATGCTGCCGGATCAGGGATATGACCGCGCGGGCCAGGACGGAGCGTGAGTCCGTCTGCATCGCCTGACAATACGGCACATCAATGCCCTTTAAATCCCGGAGCATCTCGGCGATCCGTTCATAGCGGTAGCCCGGCGCGACGGTTTCGTTGAAATCGTAGGGGTAATCCTGAGCGGTCTTGTTGTTGGACGTGGCAATAAATCCGCGGGGCGGATTTTTTAGAAGGGGGTAGTGATCGTCGGGGATGGTTCCGTGCCAGTTTTTTGCCGCCTCTGAGCCGTCCTGGATGAAGTTTCCCGTTCCCGTGTCGCGCAGGGGCAGCGTGCCGATGACGCGGAAAGCGATGTTCCCCTGATCGTCGGCGTAAACCAGATTCTGGGGCGACATGCGGATATGTTTCGCCCCCTCCATGAACTCGTCATACGTGGCCGCGGCGTTCATCATAAAAAAGCCCGCCATCTCGAAATGATCGAAGCCCGTCCAGTCCAGGCTCACATCGAAGCCCAGGTCTTTGAAAACCTCCGTGAGTACCGGCTTGCGCCCCGCGTAGTAGATGGTTTTCGTGACGGGATCTTTGCCTTTTATATTAAACACTTCTTCCTTTGCCGTCAGAGGGATATCCTTTCCCTGAAGGCGGTAGGTCTTTTTCTCCCAGTCGATGGTTTCTCTGAAGAGGTCCACCATATCGGCGCCGTGGTTGGTCAGGCCCCACGCGCAGTGGCGGTTATAGCCGGACGCGATGAACGGAACGCCGGCCACCTGTGCCCCGGCTGTCTCGAAGCTGCCGGCCTTCACGTGGATGAGATAAAAATCGTTCGGCAGCTTGGATTGATGCACCTGCATGTCCGAACACAGGATCGCCCCGCCGTGGGCCGTTTTTGACGGGCCGATGGCCCAGCCGTTTGAGGCGGAGCGGCAGCCAAGGAGACAGTCCATCTCACGGACCAGGGCGGCAAGCCTTACTTCGGCCGCCGCGCCGGGCGGGCGGTCATCGATGGTCGTCGGCGTGCCTTCCGGAATCAGGTTCAAGAGGTCCCGGGCCCGCTCTCTTCCTGTTTTTTTCAGGATACGCTCATACAGAATTTCGTGTTTCATGTTGTAGGAGAGCGCCCAGTTGAGCATGGAGCCCGTCAGGACGGAATCGGCGATCTCCCATTTCTCTTTTTTGAGGCCTGTGAGTTTCATGTAGATATTCGGCCCCTGGGTATCGAGGTAATGGTTCACGCCGTCCACATAACGCTGATACAGGACGCGGTAGCGCGGATCGAGTTTCTGGGCGTACTGTTTTGCAATATCGTAAAAGCCGACACTCCGGAGAAAGATGTCTTTGGTAAGCTGGCTTTCGCCGGCGAATTCGGAGAGGCGCCCCTGGCCGATCCGCCGGGTAAATTCCATTTGAAACATGCGGTCCTGGGCGTTGACATACCCCCAGGCAAAGTAGAGGTCCTCCAGATTTTGAGCAGTGATGGACGGGACGGCAAAGCGATTCCGTTCGACGGTGACCGGAGCGGAGAGTCCCGCCGCTTCGATGCTCGTGTTATAATCGGGAAGCCCCGTTCGCAAAAACCAATACGCGCCCGTGGCGACCGCCGCGATTACGATAATCAATAGAGTCAGGAATCTTTTCATGGCAGCACCCCTTTTTGCGAGAGGATTACGGTAAAGATCATGTTACACGATGAGGCGCGGTCTATGCGAGTCGTTTCGATCCGGCATAGACCTCCTCTATTTTCAGAGCCATGGCGGCATGTCCGGGATGCTTTTCGGGGTTCCAGGTTTTCATGTCATCGTAGAGGGGGCCTTCCGTGTGATATTCGATGGACCCCTTGACCTGGAAAGACGTATTATCTCCCGTTATAAAAAGGATAGACCCTCTGGTCCCCGCGAAGATATTCTTCCGGGTTTTGTCGAAATAATTATCGGCGATGACGATGGTCTCTTCGTCAAACTTCTTGACGCAGGTTGCGTAGATGGCGTTGGGATTTCCCGTTTCGTCGACCGTGGTAAATACGACCGGTCCCGTCCGTTCGTCCCATGCCGTGCTGACTTTTTCCGGCAGTGCTGACATATGGTTCTCCTTTGGTTGGCGGTGTGTATCTGGCAGTGTAATGCGGCAGCTCGCGTTCTTCGATGGATGGACTCTCCGATTTCCGGCGTCTCCTTCCCCGAAGGCGACGTGTCGAATATATATACCGAAGCCGCTGAAAATAACAAGGGGATAAAAAATGACCGGAATCAGAGATATCCGGATCTCCCCGAGTCGATGTGAAGTACGAGGGAAGGCCGATGAGCGGCTCCCGCACCCCGGATCATCATTTTTTTCGACTATCCTGCCCGGTGTCGTCCTCTCCGTGCCGTTCGTCATCTGCGACCGAAAGGGCTTTCCGTGAGTTCCGGCACGGTCGTAATCTCTCTAAATATTTTGACAAATGAACCGATAATCAGTATCAAAGAAAACATCTGCCCGAAACTTGGAAGAGGGCGGATTACTCCTGGCGCGGATATACGTACAGCAGTCTTTTACGGAGGTTCATCGGGCCCGGGGTGCCTTTGGCACGCAGGCGCAGCAGCATGAAACATGGAGGCACATTGAATGCCGGAAATCATACTGGGAAAAATAAAAGTCTTTCTGGACGGTCGTTCCGTAATATTCTTGAATGAAGATAAGCCAAACTCCCCCATTGCTCTCCCCACGAGCGCGGTGGAAGATCTTATCTCCTTCCTCAGTTCGCTCAATCTTGAAACAACCGAAGGGCGTATGGCATTTCGAGTGGCTGTTCCCCGTTTAACCGATCTGACTGCCAGGTTGAGTTTCAAGGGCAACACCTGGACGGTGGCGCCGGTGGATCTCAGCCTGATGGGAGTCCTGGTCGAGTTTTCCCCCACGGATGTGGCAGATATACCGATTGATGCAGAGGTCAGGGTTGAGCTCCGGTTGATTGACAAAACCGCTGTGTTGGAGGGCATCGTCCGGCGGAGGAAGGGCAACCAATACGGAATTCTTATAGCCGATTCGATGAGGAAGGATGAACTGGACCCGCCTGAATCTCTGATCCTTATTTACAAGGAACTTGAAAGGCAGTGGCTTCGAAGGAGATTAAAGTAACGGAAAGAAAACCCGGAGTACGATGTGTGGCGCATTCCGGCTCTATTTTTCCGTTCGGATATCCTCGACGACTTATCTCATCGTCTTGATAATTTCAGCCCCGAAGGATTGTACCGTCTCAGGGGAGAGTATGTTCGTGTCGCTCAGTGAACTGACGGAGTCCGCTCTTTCTTTCGACAGGTCGACGATGGTCTTGTCGGAGATAATAAGGAAAGGGGCTATATTCGTTCTTCGTGCCGTTTCGAAACGCCAGTGGTAAAGCTTCTGCAGACGAAGCTTCTGACATTCCTCCAGGTCGTCGTACCCCTCGATCGTGAAAAACCCTTTCGGATTGAAGGATTTTTCCTGCCATCTCACCGCCGCCATCTTGTCGAAGATCTCCCGGGCCGCTTCTTCCAGATTGTTGAGAACCAGCCTTTCTCTGAGACGGGAGTAAAGGTCTATCAGATATCGCGTATCAAGAGCGGCGTAATCAAGCTGCTCGTCTGTCAGGGGACGCAGATCCCATCTGGAGCGTTGTATTTTTTTGGTCTTTTGCAGCTCCACCCCCAGATAATCCAGGAGTATTGCTTTCAGAGAAAGACCCGTATCCTCGAGAATGCCGGCCGCCCGGTACGTATCGAAGACATTCGTGAACCTGAAGCCGTAGTCCCGGTTGAGCAGGCGGATGTCGTTATCGCACGCGTGAATAATCTTGACGGTCGCGGGATTCGCCGATACCTCCCCCAGAAATGAGAAATCGATGTCCGAAAGGGGGTCGAAGAGATATGTGTGGTGTTCCGTGGAGATCTGTATAAGGCAGAGCTTCTCACGGAAGTACCGGAAGGAATCGTATTCGGTGTCCAGACCTATCTGCCGGGCGGTGAGCAGATCGCGCCGCGCTTTCTCACGATTCTGCGTGTTGTTGACGAGTATCCATCCGTTGTTCATGCCGTGATCCTTATCTTGTCTTGTCTGATTTCGCCCACAGATGGCTCCCGGCGAAGAGCAGGACCACCGACAGAGGAATTGAACAGAGAAGGAGCGATTCGTGTCCCGCGAGTTTCAAAAAAAGTCCCGAAGCTCCACCCCCGCAGATGGCGATGATCGCCCCCGCGGCGTTGAGACCGAATCTGCGGGCGTGAAAGCCCAGCAGAATAGGAATAACGAGTCCGGCCGAGTAGACCGTGTATGCCAGCAGGAGGGATGCGATAATACCCTGCAGTCTCAACGCGATGATCAGCGATACGATACCCGTGACAATCACGCATATTCGTGAGACGCCGAGAAAGTGTTTTTCTTTGATCTTCAGCACAGGCGCCAGGATATCAGCGGTCAAGATGGTGCTCGTCGTGAGGAGGCAGGTATCCGCCGAAGACATGACCGCCGCCAGGAGGGCGATCATGACGAGGCCGTTCAACCCTGTAGGAAGGATCTGCGAAATGAGGGCCGGCAGCGCGCTTTCCGGCTGTATCTCCGGCAGCAGAACCCGCGCGGCAATCCCCGTGATCGTTATGAGAAACGCCAGGGGGACCATGACGGACGCGGTGAGCATGAGTGATCGTCTGGCGACGTGCGGATTACGGGAGCAGAAGATTCTGGAGTATATATCGGGGCCTACCAGAAACACCGCTCCGACGAAAAACAGGAAGGTCAGAAGATCGACCCATCCGAAATCGGGGGATGTGGGGAATGAGAAGTGAGAAGGGGGGAGCTGTGCCGCCATGTTCGCAAAACCGCCCGCGGATGCCACACCGATGAAAGCGCAGACGATGACCCCCGCGACTATCAGGACCGCCTGTATCAGATCAGTACGAAGGATGGAATACTGGCCGCCGAGAAGGGTGTATATGATAAAGACTGATCCGGCGACGATCATCAGGAGCGTGGTCTGGCCCGGCCAGAGGACCGTGAGTATCTTGCCGGCGGCTATGATCTGCGCCGCGATAATTCCCAGCCATGCCACGGCGATCAGAATCGAAGCGATAAGCCGGATCGTGTTCCCTCCGTACTGTTTCTCGAGGATCTCCGGAAGGGTGTATACCGTGTAACTTCTGACCCGCTCGGCGAACCAGACGGAGAGCACGAAAAGCCCGATTGCCCCAACGAGCATCCACCATGCGCCCACAAGCCCCTTTGAGTACCCCAGGCCCGCGATTCCGATCGTGCTCGATCCGCCTATGATAGTGGCAAGGAGCGAGCCGGTAACTGCGGGGATCGCCGCGTTGCGGTCGGCGACGAAATAGCTCGATGCGTTCTTGATTTTTTTGAAGCTCAGTATGCCGATGAGGATCATCCCCAGAAGGAAGGCCCCTGCTATTGCGTGGTTCATAGACCTCTTTCTCGCGCCGTAATTGGATCACACCCATATCATACTTCATCCGGTGTGGAAAGCCCGGCTCTGCGATGGCCGGGGCCGCGCTCAGTTCCCGCCCCTTGACAGAACGGGAAACGTGCTTAAATTACAGGTAAAAGGAAGCAGATATCAGATACAAGGAGGTGGATATCATGAAAGATGTATTAAGCTTGATTCCAAGGACAGGTTCGATTCAAAGCGCGAGGGATTTCTTCGACCGGTTTTTTGAGGACGAATTGCTGCCGTTGCGCGGAGAGAAGAGCTGGGCTCCGGCCTTCGACATCTCTGAGAATGACAAGGAATATATTGTCAACGCCGAATTGCCCGGCATCGATGAGAAAGATCTCGATGTAACGATTTCAGGCGGCATGCTGAGCGTCAAAGGGGAAAAGAAGCAGGAAAGCGAGGAGAAGGGTGAAACCTATCACCGCATCGAGCGGACCTACGGCTCGTTTCACAGAAGTTTCAGGATCCCTGACGCGGTTCAGGAAGACAAAGTGGATGCCACCTATAAGAACGGTATCCTCAAACTGGTCATTCCCAAGGCTGAAGGAAGCGGAGTAAAAAAGATCAAGATCAAGAAGTAACACGCACGCAATGGCGTTTCTCTGAATGCCGCCGGGTGGTGTGATGCCGCCCGACGGCATTTTTTTTGACAGGGTGATTTTACCTTGCCCTGATGTCTGATATTTATTACAAACAACGTACGGATTTTCTCCGTACACAGCCCGCGGCAACATCATTGTCAGGCCACGTTTCCTGTTGCCACGGCCAAAGATGGCGAATATGATGAAAGTTATGTGGCACGAGGATTTCAAACCGTCATATTGCTCCGATCCGGCCGCCGACTTCGGGCGGATGGAAGCAGTCATCGATGTCATACGGGACCGGGTCACCTTGATTCCCGCTGCCCCGGCAACAGAGGAAGATATCCACGCCTGCCACACGGAACAGCACATCGCCTCCGTGAAGAGACAGGGATTATACGATATCGCCGCGCTTGCCGCGGGAGGAGCGATTCAGGCCGCCTTCGCCGGTCTTTCCGAACCCTGCTTCGCCCTGATACGCCCCCCGGGGCATCATGCCTCCTCCGGCAGCTCGTGGGGTTTCTGCTACTTCAACAATATGGCCATTGCCATATCGAAGCTCAAGAGAGAGGGAAGGATACGGAAGGCCTTCATCCTGGATTTCGATCTCCATTTCGGCGATGGTACCGTCAACATACTGGGGCAGGCTGATTATGTGACCATATATAACCCGTCCGATTATGACCCGAACGCCTATCTCAGGGGTGTCGAAGAACATCTCCCCGATGACGCCGATATTATCGGGATCTCGGCCGGTTTTGATAATCATGCGGAAGACTGGGGAGGTGTTCTCTCCACTAATGATTACCGGGAAATGGGGCGTATGGTGCGTGCCGCCGGCAGAAAAAGCGGCGGGGGGTGCTTTGCCCTTCTTGAGGGGGGATACAACCACCGTGTCCTCGGACATAATGTTATGGCGCTGATAGACGGGCTGGAAGGATAAGCATTCGGGTTTTGCTTTTGATTACAAGGGGGAAGGGCTCTCCGTGCGACTCTGGACACTGCATCCCAAATATCTTGATCCCCGCGGTCTTGTCGCCCTCTGGCGGGAGGCCCTGCTGGCGCAGGCGGTTCTTACCGGCAGGACACGCGGGTACACACGCCACCCTCAGTTGATCCGTTTCCGCGAAACCCCTTCTCCCGCGGCATCGATCGCGTCCTATCTGTCGGCTATCTGTTCAGAAGCTGCCCGTCGCGGATACTGTTTTGATGCAACCAGAATATCCCCTGCCGATCCCGTCGAAACGATAGCGGCACCGCAGGGGCAACTTGACTATGAATGGGATCATCTCGTGGCGAAACTGCGCGTTCGCGCTCCGTCATGGCTGGCTGGAATGGGGCCTGTTACCCGTCCCGATCCAAACCCATTGTTCCGTATCGTCCCCGGCCCCGTAGCATCGTGGGAGGTCCTGCGGCCAAAAGCCAGTTATGACACGGCGGATTCATCATCGGGCAGGGCGTAGGAACCATCGGCCTGATGCACTTCGCCTCCCACCAGCGGTGGATTGAAGACGCACATAAGCCGCATATCCCGGTCATGTGCCCGCAGAAGATGGCGATCATGCTTATCCAGGGCGTACAGGGTCCCCGGTTTTATGGGGATGATCTCTCCGGTTTCCACCAGCTCCACTTCCCCTTCCCCGTCCAGACAGAAGACCGCTTCAAGGTGATTTTTATACCAGATGGGCGTCTCCGTGTTGGCGAAGATGATCGTTTCGTTGAAAGAAAAGCCCATGCCGTCCTTTTTCAGCAGGAGCCGCCGGCTTACCCAGTTGCCGTTCTCGGCGTACACCTCACGCTCCGTCCCCCGTATATCATCAAGTGTCCTAACTACCATTGGTATAGGTTCCTTTCATCATCTCTTCTCTCTTTTCGAGACAGGCGGCGATAGATTCATCAATAATATTAAGTCCCTGTCTGAGAAGTTCCTCTTCGATCACCAGGGGGGGGAGAAACTTGATAACGTCGTTCTTCGCCCCGGCCCGTTCGATGACCAGACCCCGTTCGAAGGCCTCTTCCGTCACGGCTCCGCTGAATCCCTGCTGGGGGAAATACAGCCCGTAGATAAGACCTCTGCCCCGCATTTCGACTCCGAGGTCTTTGTATTTATCTGTAATCTCTTTGAGTTTCTCTTTAAGAACCCCCTCACGATAGCGTATGGCATCGGAGAAATCTCCGTTATCCCAGTAACTCAAGAGTTGTGTCGACGCGACAAAGGCCAGGTTGTTTCCCCTGAAGGTCCCCGTGTGCTCTCCCGGTTTCCACTGGTCGAGTTCCGGTTTCATCAGGACCAGTGAAAGCGGTAATCCGCCGCCGATCGATTTTGACAGGATGACGATATCCGGGTTTATCCCCGCCTCTTCGAAACTGAAGAAGGTCCCCGTCCGGCCGTTTCCCACCTGTATGTCGTCGACAACGAGCAGGATATCAAAATCACGGCAGACCTGCTCCACCTCCTTGAGCCACTGAAAACTCGCAACATTGACGCCTCCTTCCGCCTGGACCGTTTCCAGGAAAACAGCCGCGGGGAGGTCAACGCCGCTGCTGGTGTCTTCAAGAAACTTGCGAAGATAGAGGGCCGTGTTGGTATCATCTCCAAAATAGCCGTCGTAGGGCATGAAGGTGACGTTCGCCCGGTTGATGAATGCCTCATCCCGGTAGAATGCGTTTCCTGTGATTGCCATGGAACCCATGGTGAGGCCGTGAAAGCCGTTGGTAAAGGAAATGACATTGGAGCGCCCCTTCACCATGCGCACGATTTTCAGCGCCGTCTCCACCGCATTGGTACCCGTCGGCCCGCAAAACTGGACCTTATAATCAAGGTGACGGGGCTGCAGGATCGTGTAGTACAATTTTTCGAGAAATTGCTTCTTTGCCGTTGTGGCCTTATCGAGGCCGTGTATTATGCCGTCATTCTTGATGTATTCAATCAAAGCCTCACTGACCATGGGGTTGTTGTGACCGTAATTAATCGTGCCGGCACCAGCGAAAAAGTCGATGAACTCCTTCCCCTGCTCGTCGCGAAGGGTGGACCATTTAGCGCTGGTAAAGACTGTAGGGAAATGACGGACATAACTCCGAACCTGTGATTCTATCTGTTCAAAAATTCTCATAGTGTCTCCTTGTATGTATTAGTTTTTGCGGTCGATTGTGTTCAGGGGGCCGATGCGAAGGAGCATCTCTTCCTCATGGGCATCAGTGTCGAAAAGATCCTCCGTCATATAGGGCTGGCGGTGGCACCCGGCCCCTCCGGCATCCGCGAAGGCCTGAAAAAAGCTGAGCGATGCCCGGTTTGACGGCGTGACGGTTGTTTCAATCCACGATGCCCATGGGGCGTTTGACAGGATGCGCTCCAGCATGAGTCCCGCGAGGCCGCGCCCGCGCATTTCTTCGGCTACCGCCACCTGCCACACGAACAGTGTGTCCGGTTTTCTCGGATGGCGGTATGCGGAGATAAAGCCCGCCACCTGTGAGCCATGCCGGGCCAGTATGCATGTCTCGCTGAAGTGATCGCACAACAGCAGATAAGAGTAACGCGAATTCAGATCGAGCGGCGGCGAGCGTTTCACCAGTTGATATACAGCCGCACCGTCGTCGATGTTCGGTGCTGTCAATGAAATATCATTCATGTGTGATTTTTGCCCGCTCATGGAACAATTCCTCTCCCGATCGAACCCTTTCCGGCCGATTGTTCTGACGGTTTCAGGATGATTGTGGCCCGACGGATATTCTGCGATGGATCACTGCCCGCATGGCAGCCCGGGTGTGTAAAACACCTCCCCGGCATCGCGCAAGAGAAAGGATTGTCAAAACCGGTCGACGTTACCCTGTGCAGTTTCAAAACATAATCGACGGCACAAGCGCCTCTCAATCCTCTCGACCGAATCAATTTTATTGAAATAATTATTGCACAAACTATATGAAAAAGCAAGAGTGACCTGAATTTAGTGCCCTATCAGTGTGTTGACAAAACGCGCAGCCCTTAAAGAAACAAAATGATCCTGGTTGTTTATAGGAGTGCATACGTGGCAAAATATCTCCAGGCTGGGAGCAACAGCAGAACGAAGAATTAAGCGGCGAGGCCGCAATGTCCGATGAAAAATCGGTGGTGGTGTTCAGCGTCCGTTCAAATGAGAGATTGGAGTCCTCGTTCTTCAAATAAAAATGACGTCATACGTCGTGCGCCCTTCAAAATCCGAAGGGGATTTACGCCCGAAGAGAAGAAGAACCTTTTTTCTGACGTATATCAGCCTGGCAGGCTCATACTCATTCCCAATCGATCATCATGGCCCTCTGATGGGGACGGATGACGCCCTGCCAGATGACCCCCGGGCGGTTGAAAAGTTCGAAAAAATAATAGTCGGTAAGCGGTGGATTCCCGTCCCGGTCAAAGGCTAAAAAGACAAACTGGCCCGGATAAACAACCCATGCGCCGAGACTGCTCCCCGGCGGCATATAATTCCAGGTCGCCTGTGACGGATTGATTCTTGACTGGTTTGCAACCGTAATCCACACAATGCGGTCGGTTCCGTTTATCAGGTTCAGAGTACGTGATCCTGACTGTGCATACAGGGTGCCGGCCGTGACACTCACGAACAGGACGGTAAGCAATGCTACTGCAATACGTTGTTTCATGTCTTTTTCTCCTTTGCGTTT
>CAZAST010000055.1:7817-11596 GCA_964487805.1 uncultured Syntrophaceae bacterium | reverse complement strand
GGGGACATAGGGCCGGAGGCGGGCCTCCCCGTCATGGAAGGGAAGGCCGTACTTTTCAAGGAATTTGCCGGTATAGATGCTTTTCCCATTTGTCTCGATACGAAAGATCCTGATAAGATTGTAGAGGCGGTAGCCCTTATCGCCCCCGGTTTTGGTGGTATTAATCTGGAGGATATCAGCGCTCCTCGCTGTTTCGAAATAGAGCGGAGACTTAAAAAAATACTGAATATTCCCGTGATGCATGATGATCAGCACGGCACCGCCGCTGTTGTTCTTTCAGGACTCATCAATGCATTAAAGGTTGTCGGAAAAAAAATAGGTGAGATAAAAGTGGTTATGAGTGGCGCAGGTGCGGCAGGAACGGCAATTGCCAACTTTTTAATGAGTGCCGGAGTGCGAGATATAATCTGTTCCGACGTTGATGGAATTATCTATAAAGGGAGAAGAGAAAATAATCAGGCCCTTGAAGAGCTGGCAGAAAAAACAAACAAAGAACAGCTCAAGGGAAATTTAGCCGAAGCGATGAAGGGGAGGGACGTCTTTATCGGAGTATCCGCTCCGGGAATCGTTACAAAAGAAATGATAAAATCTATGGCCCCGGATTCCATAGTCTTCGCTATGGCCAATCCCGTTCCGGAGATCATGCCTGATGAAGCCAGAGAGGCGGGAGCCAGGATAGTGGCGACCGGCAGATCCGATTTCCCCAACCAGGTGAATAACTGTCTGGGTTTTCCCGGTATCTTCAAGGGTGCCCTTAAGGTGAGGGCAACAGATATAAATGAGGAGATGAAATTAGCTGCCGCATATGGCATCGCTTCTCTCATAGATGAAAATGAATTACACGAGGAAAACATTATTGCCAATGCGTTCGATCCGCGGGTAGTGGATGTCGTTTCGGAAGCAGTGGCACAGGCGGCAATAGACAGCGGTGTGGCGAGGATGAAACCTTGATTCCTTCTCGGGGCCCCATGCTCCCGGCCCATTGGTTCCGACAATTGATACCATAATCACAGGAGAGGGCGAAAATAGGTGGAAATAACTACAGATTTTCTAGTCATCGGTACCGGAATTGCGGGTCTCAGTTTTGCCATAAAGGCAGCGGAACTGGGAACGGTTGCTATTGTCACCAAAAAGGAGAAGAAAGAATCCAATACGAATTATGCTCAGGGAGGCATAGCCGCCGTTGTCGATGCGGATGACAGATTCGAATATCATGTGAATGATACCATCGCTTGTGGAGCAGGTCTTTGCAAGGAAGATGTGGTACGGCAGGTAGTGGCTGATGCTCCCGAACGAATAGAGGAAATGATACAATGGGGTGTCGCGTTTACGAAGACCGGGGACGGCAGTTCTGCCACATATGATCTCGGACGGGAGGGGGGGCATTCCAGAAGAAGGGTCTTGCACGCAGGGGATATTACCGGGCAGGAGATAGAGCGGGCGCTTGTTGAAACGGTAACTTCAAATCAGAATATAGAAATCTATGAAAACTTTTTCGCCATAGATCTCATTATGAAATCGAAGGTTTCGGGCGGGAACACCGGTGGAAAAGATCAATGCCTAGGTGCTTACGTCTTTGATATGAAAAACAATGAGGTATATACCTTTAAAGCAAAATTCGTTCTACTTGCTACCGGGGGAGCAGGGAAAGTATATCTGATAACCACGAACCCGGATATCGCGACCGGAGACGGAATAGCAATGGCTTACAGGGCCGGTGCCGATATAGCGAACATGGAATTTATTCAATTTCATCCCACCTGTCTGTATCACCCGGAGGCGAAGGCCTTTCTTATCAGTGAAGCCGTGAGGGGTGAGGGTGGAATTCTGAAATTGAAGAACGGTTCCACCTTTATGGAGAAATACCACTCCATGGCTAGCCTTGCTCCGAGAGATGTCGTCGCAAAGGCTATTGATGGGGAGTTGAAAAAATCCGGTGATGAGTATGTCCTGTTGGACATTAGCCATAGAAGCAAGCGGTTTCTCACCAGGAGATTTCCCAATCTCTACAAGAAATGTCTCGAGTTTGGCACTGATATGTCAAAAGAGCCGATTCCCGTCGTTCCCGCTACCCATTATATATGTGGCGGGGTCGTAACAAATCTGTGCGGCGAGACCAATATCGACCGGCTTTTTGCATGTGGAGAGGTTGCCTGCACTGGTCTTCACGGGGCGAATCGTATGGCAAGCAATTCCCTTTTGGAGGGGGTGGTATTTGCCCACAGAGCATTCGCACGAATATCGGAGTTGTTTCCCGGGACCAAAAATAATAAGTCGGTTTCCATTCCTCTCTGGGACAAGGGAAACGCGACGGAGAGTGACGAATCGATAGTCGTTTCTCACAACTGGGACGAGATACGGCGATGCATGTGGAATTACGTGGGAATAGTCAGGTCAAACAAACGGCTGGAACGGGCAAAGAGGCGAATAGATCTCATCAACAGCGAGATTAGCGAATATTACTGGGATTTCATAATCAGCGTAGACTTGCTGGAGCTCCGGAATATAGCCACCGTAGCGGACATGATCATACGTTGCGCCATATTGAGGAAGGAAAGCCGTGGCCTGCACTATAATATCGATTATCCTGAAAAAGATGATAAAAACTGGTTGAAAGATACCGTAATACACAAGCGGTTATAGAACACTGATCCTGTATATGGTTTGTCACGCCAAGGCGAAACGTTCGGGTGAGGAGTTTCGTGATGGTCGTGTCCGTTTTAAGCCCTTCTCTCAGTTAACAAGGATCCCGGCATCTTCCAGTTTCGCCCTGAACAGATCGGCATATTGTTTCCTCAAGAATGTGACTGAACAGGCGATCAATCCTCTCCGATCAGGCGTTTTTTCTACCTTTATCTCCGTAATACCCGGGACTACGAGGGTAATTCGTTTGTTTATCCAGTATCCCAATCTTTCCGCTCCCCTATGAAGGACATATCTATCCAGAAGCGGTCCTATTGTTTTCAACATTACTGCTGACAAGAGGATACTGATGAGAAGTCTCAGATATAATGGCAGGCTCTCGATATCAAAGTTGTATCCCGGCTCCACTTTTATATTGAAATACGGTCCAAAAAGTGAAGTAAAAGAGTCGGTTCCCCGCATCAGATCTGATTCAGGGAGGACCCAGAAAACAATCCAGAATCCGGCGAGGACGCCAAGAACTAATGAAGTCTTTCGTGTGATCTCTCTTGTCTTGCCTCGTACCACGTTGTGATAGTATTCTTTTGCCGATTCAAGGTGTTGGTTACAATAAGGGATCGCGAGTTTTACACCATTAACAGTAACCGTCATGTTTTCGGTAGTCGGTTTCATGCAGTGGCAACATATATCAGGGAAGGGGGGAGTCATGACTTCCCCTGACTTTTGTGGCAACCATGCCGTAACGGTAGCTTTCACAATATATACCCCCCTTTATCGTGTATAGTAAGAGTATGCTTTCGCTCGTGAGGATCTTCCTTACTCGGAACTCCTGCGTTTTCTCTTGGATCCCATTACACACTTCCACGTCTCGCTTCATGTATATCAACTGTTCGATGTACGGCAGGAATCGAAGAACTATGCATCTGATAACACACCATTATCAGAGGATCAAGCAATTAGTAGGACACCGCGATCAGACGATTTTTCAAACAATCAGGTGTCAGTTTCCCCCATACACGGGGGAATGCCGACTTTGCAATGGTATGGCACCGAAGAGCTCTCGTGCGTGTCAGGATCGGCCGCAACGTTAAACTCCCCTAAAAAGAACAAGTCTCCCATGTAGCTAATCACGCAGG
>CAZAST010000055.1:0-7807 GCA_964487805.1 uncultured Syntrophaceae bacterium | reverse complement strand
TTTTCGTCTCCAGAGTGAGAGGTAGAACTTGCGTGTATTGACCTCTTACGGGGACTGTGACGTAATTTCACCAAATAGGCGGAGGTGTTACATAAAACATTCGCTCATTGGCCATGCAGTGTGTCTCATAACAACGGGTGGCATAACTTCTTGATATCTCAAATCACTCTCCTTCAATGTACCAACAGGTACCACCGAGGTACCATAGGGAAATGGTGGAATCTCCCTGCATGGGTTTGGCCTTCACATGGTTGATGGACTTTGTTCCACTATTTTCCCTCCATGTTCCTTAAATGTCTTCTGTTATTGTCCACAGGAAGATATGATAATCCCAGTTTTGAGTGGCAATTATACGGTATTCTTTTGGTGTTGACCGATTGTCATATGGTGATGCACAATCCCCCATACAGAAACAAACCTGTAGACCGCGTTGGATGGATGTTTTGGGTAATAACCGTTATCTGTGACCACTTTAAAAAAGAAAGGGGGTGAGAAAATGGATTTTTTGACGGGGATGGCCTATTGGGGAATTATCCTTCTTTCGATTATCAACGCGATAATTGTACTCAACATGGATGTGAAGATCGGGAATAAATAGGGTGGCTGTGACTGATGATCCGTACACAAATCTGGTATGACAAAGAAGGAGGACCGTTTCTATGGAATATTTAGCCAAAAATGGGGTCATATTGGCGTGGATTGTAGTCTACGTGGGTATTTGTCTGTATATCGGTTATTTCTTCAAGAAAAAGGCTGCCGAGGGGGTGGACGAGTTTTACATCGCCAAGAGAGAAATACCGGGCTGGGTGGTCTCTCTCGCCTTTTTCTCAACATTTATCAGCACCAACACGTATATCGGCCAGGCGGGGATGGCCTTTCGGACCGGTCTCTGCTGGGCGTGGGTCGGGCTTTTCTGGACCGCGTTCTGCATGATCTCCTGGCTTCTCCTGGGTCCGAGGATGAGAAGCCAGACCGCCAATCTGTCTTCGGTAACCATTCCGGATTATTTTGATTTTCGATACAAAAGCACACTGTCAAAAGCGATACGGACGCTGGCCGCGTTCGTAATTATATTTGCTACCCTGTGGTACATGGTGGGGATTACCAAGGGCTGCGCCCATCTCCTGGATACGGTTCTGGGTGTTCCCTATGTGTGGGGCGCCTTTCTGGTGGTGTTCATCACCTGCGCCTATGTCGTGTGGGGGGGGATGTACAGCGTGTTGTGGACCGACGCCCTGCAGGGCCTGATGATGTTCTTTGTGGCGATCATCCTGGTCATGCTCCCCTTTATATGGGTAGGCGGAGTGGGAGAATTGATGCAGAACATCGCGAATGTGACGCACGTAACCCGCGCGGGGAAGCCCATGGGAAACGGCCTTGTCACCTTCTGCTCCCTTGTTTCCTTCATGTATATCCTGGGGATCGGTCTGTCGGTGGGCATGAAGCAGATCGCCGAACCCCGCTGTCTGATTCGCTTCTACTCCATCGATAACGCGAAAAGCATGAAGTTCGCCATGATCGCGACCCCCATCCTCCTCGGGATCTCTCTTGTGTGCGTCATGGGGCTGGGTGCTCTCGCCCATGGAATGGCTACCGATGAAGAAGCGGCTTTTCTGGTCAAGCATACGGATCAGGTGATCGGGTGGATGCTGGCCAAGTTCAACAGTCCCATGCTCAGCGGTATCTGTATGGCCGGGCTCTTTGCCGCGGGGATGTCCTCACTGGCATCGGTCATGCTCATAGTTGGAACAGCCATTATCGGGGATATCTGGAATCTGTACAAGCCCATGCCTCGGGATAAGATTGTGGGCAAGACCAAATGGTCCATTATTCTCTACTGCGTGCTGGTGTTCCTGCTTACCGTCAAGCCGCCAGCCGGCATCGTGGAATTGACGGCCTTTTCAGGAGCGGTTTTCGCGGCCAGTTTCTTCCCGGCTATTTTCGGCGGCCTCTATCTCAGGTGGGGAACCGGGCATGCCGCTTTCTGGTCCATGCTGGCCGGTATGGTGAGTTGCGTGGTCTGGAGGTTTGGTTTCAGATTCAATGTGGCCGGGTTAAAAGATATTCACGAAATCATACCCGCCTTTATCATTTCCCTGATACTCTACCTGATAATCAGCAAGATGACACCGAGCAAGGCTCCCAACAAGGAGCATCTCGATATGGTTTTCGGGGATTAGGGTTGTAGCGTCCCGGGGATGCCCCTGCCATCACAGGGGCATCCCTTACAACAGTCCGGTGAAAATCCAAGAAAAGGGAGGAAATAATGAGCAGAGCTTTGGAAGGCATTCGGGTGGTTGATTTAAGCCATGTTCTGGCGGCGCCTACCTGCAGCATGTTTCTGGCGGATCTCGGCGCCGAGGTTATTCATATCGAACCGTTTCATGGAGACGATTCGCGTGAATTCGGGCCCTTTATCGGGGAGCCGGGCAAAGACAGAAGCGGGTATTTTATCAGCCTCAATCGCAACAAGAAAAGCATGGCTCTGGACCTGAAGAGCGAGAAGGGAAAGGAAATCCTCCGTGAATTGATCAAGGTTTCCGATGTGGTTATTGAAAACTTCCGGCCCACAACCATGAGAAAACTTGGTTTCGGGTGGGAAGATATGCGAAAGATCAATCCGCGGATTATTTACGCCTCCATATGCGGATTCGGTCACGATGCCCTTCCCGAATATACCGAACGACCGGCGTACGACATGGTGGCGCAGGCCTACAGCGGCATTATGAGCATCACGGGGCCGGAGGGAGGTCCTCCCTGCAGGGTAGGATCATCCGTGGGGGACATCTTTGCCGGCCATCAGGCGGTTATCGGAATCCTCGCCGCGCTCTACAAACGGGTGGAAACCGGGCGGGGTCAGCACCACGACGGTTCCATGGTGGACGGTCTCTTCTGCGTTCTGGAGAATGCCGTTGCCCGATATACCATCAATGGAGAAATCGCGGGGCCGCTGGGAGGGGCGCACCCTTCCATCACGCCCTTCCAGGGGTTCCAAACGAAGGATGATTCCTGGATCATAGCGGCAATCGGGACGGACGGCCTGTGGGCGAAGTATTGCAAGGTTATAGGGAGAGCGGATCTCCTCGATGATCCGAAATACAAGACCAATCCGCTTCGGACCAAGAACAAGCACGAGCTGATTCCCATTCTTGACGTTGAGATGGCCAAGAAGACGACCAAGGAATGGGAGGATATTTTTGAGAAGGCGGGGCTTCCGTACTCACCGATCAACAACATGAAGGAGATCTGTGAGGATCCGCATATAGCGCACAGAAAGATGCTGGTGGAGATCGACCAGCCCAAGATAGGCAAGATGGAAATCGCCGGTTCGCCGATTCGTTTGTCCGAAACGCCGGGCGAGGTGTACGCTCCGGCACCGCTTCTCGGGGAGCACTCGGAAGCGGTTTTGAGAGAGGTTCTCGGATATTCCGAGGAAAAGGTGAAGACCCTGCTGGATGAAGGAATCATAAAAGGCCCCGATCTGTAATCCTGTCTCGTGGGGTACCATGCCGTTGCCGGAGCAACGTAAGGGATGAAAATCATCCCGGCATTGCATAGGGGGGGCACAGCCGAGAAGGCGGGTTGTGCCCCTTCGTTTGGTGAAGCGAAGTCCCGTCTTTTTGCATAGGGGCGAACGATGGACCCTGCTATATGACGGAAACAAAAAGAGATGAATTTTTGATGGTTTTTATGAATATATGAACACTTTATCTTTCCGTAAAAAAAGTTCGCTACGCGGGAAGACATGGCATAAGGAATTCGATTGATTTACCACGGGAACTGTTTGATGATTCGATATTCCTGCGGGTAATCATGGCCGTGAACATGATGAAAGGGAGGCAGCAATGGGAATTACAGAGGAGAAGATACGGGAATTCGAGGAGCAAAGAGATGACTTGTTGCTCATGGGCGGTGAGGAAAACATCCGGAAGCAGCATGAAAAAGGGAAGTTGACGGCACGCGAGAGAATAGATCTGCTGTTCGACAAGGGCACGTTCCAGGAGACGCAGCTTTTTGTTAAACATCGTTCAACCCTCTTCGGGATGGATACAAAGGAGATCAAGGCGGACGGCGTCATTACCGGTTTTGGAAAAGTCAACGGCCGCACCGTTTTTGTGGCATCACAGGATTTTACCAGCTCCGGCGGCAGCCTCGGCGAAATGCACGCAAAGAAAATATGGAAGGTGATGGACATGGCAATGGACGCCAGGAAACCGTTTGTCGCCTTGAACGACTCGGGAGGCGCCCGCATCCAGGAAGGCGTTCCGTCACTTGAAGGATACGGCGGCATTTTCTACCGAAACTCCGTCGCATCGGGGTATATTCCCCAGATTACGGCCATTATGGGGCCCACCGCCGGAGGTGCCGTTTACTCGCCGGCCCTGACCGATTTTGTGTTCATGGTAAAAAATACGAGCCATATGTATATCACCGGTCCGGATGTGATCAAAGCGGTGATCGGCGAACAGGTCACGCATGAAGAACTCGGCGGTGCGGTGGCCCATGCGACGAAAAGCGGTGTGTGCCATGTCGCGACGGAGAATGATGAAGACTGTATCAGCAAGGTGAGGGATTTGCTCTCCTATCTGCCCGACAGTTGCCATAGTCCGCTCCCGATAAAGGAATGTTCCGATAGCCCTGACAGGGAGTGCCCTGAATTGGATACCATTGTCCCGGACAGAGCGACGCGGAGTTACGATATAAAACAAATTATCAGAGCGGTTGCCGATGATAACGAGATGTTCGAATCTCATGAACTGTTTGCAAAGAATATAACCGTGGCCTTTATCAGGATTATGGGACAGCCTGTCGGCGTTATTGCCAATAATCCGAAATTTCTCGCGGGGGTCTTGGATTGCGATGCCTCAGATAAGGCTTCGCGGTTCATCCGGTTCTGCGACGCCTTTAATATTCCCCTTCTCACCTTTGCCGATGTGCCCGGCTATATGCCCGGAACGGAGCAGGAATGGGCAGGTATCATTTCACATGGGGCCAAGCTCCTTCACGTGTACTCTGAAGCCACTGTCCCGAAGATTACCGTTGTTATCCGCAAGGATTACGGCGGATCCTACATCGGGATGTGCGCCAAGTCGCTGGGAGCCGATTACATCATGGCATGGCCGACCGCTGAAATCGCCGTCATGGGCGCCGAAGGCGCCTGCAATATCATTTACCGACGTGAGATCAACAATGCGGAGGATCCGGCAGCAAAGCGGGTCGAACTGGTCGCGGCCTATGAAAAACAGTTCAACAACCCGTACTTTGCGGCGAATCTGGGGATCATAGATGAGATCATCGCTCCCCGGGAAACGAGGAAACGGGTTGTGGCGCTCTTGGAATCATATAAGAATAAAACGGAAACCAGGCCTCCCAAGAAACATAACAATATTCCGCTCTAATCCGGCGGCAACCTGGGTAACGATGGACAGTCCGGCTTCTTTCTGTGGCGGGCGCGTTTACAAAGAGAGGGTGTGACGCTACCCGGCAGCACAGAGGAAGTTTCTGTTTCTGATTGGATGATGAATACATGGGCTTCGTTGCATTGGAAGACACGACCCTTCGGGATGGATTGCAGTCCGAAGAAATCGAGCTGACTCTGGAAGAAAAGGCTTTACTGTTAGGAATGCTTGTTGACGCGGGGGTACAGCGGATTCAGGTGGGCTCTTTTGTCCATCCCGGGATTGTTCCTCAGATGGCGGGTGTGGAAGAACTTATCCGGCAGGTGAACCCGCCACCGGAGGTTCGCCTTTCAGCCCTTATCCTGAACGCCAGGGGACTGGATCGGGCGCTGAAATGCGGTTTGAAACACATTAATCTTTCCGTATCGGCGTCCGATACGCATAGCCGTAAAAATGTAAATCGTTCTTTCGAAGAAGCCCGGGCCGAAATGATTGCCCTGACCGGGCACGCGGTTTCTCAGGGTATGGCAGTACAGGCCGGTGTCCAGTGTGCCTTTGGATGCGTTTATGAAGGCGCCATTCCTGAAGAACGCGTTCTGACGACCTTGCGCTGCCTCAGCGAAGCGGGTGCCGGTGAACTGTATATTGCCGACACCACCGGCATGGCTCACCCGAGACAGATCACGGGGATGGTTGAAAAGGTGACTCACCTTCTGCTTGGAAAACCGCTGTCTCTTCATCTTCATGACACGCGAGGGCTCGGGCTTGCTAACATCGTGGCCGGTTATGAAGCGGGTGTTCGAGCCTTCGATGTGGCGGTCGGTGGTCTGGGAGGATGCCCGTTTGTAAAAGGGGCCGCGGGCAATGTCCCGACTGAAGATACCGTGAATCTGTTTGCACGGATGGGTGCTGATACCGGTATCCGGCTCAAGGGGCTGTGTCGGATCGTTGATTGGCTCGAATCGCGTCTCGGTCGCAGGCTCCCGGGACGGATGTGCCGGGTGCTTCAACACGGCGTCATATGCGAGTGATGTGCGTACCCAACACAAAAGACCCTCATATGGATAAGTAACGGCGTTCTTATCCCTAAATTCATCCATTCATGTCTATCCCGCCTGCTTCTCCCCGGAATCAGAATAGAAGTTTTACCGCGGCCATAACCGCCAAGACCTGTACGAGAACGGTAAAGCCCTTCTGGGGGACCCGTTTCAAGAGAATTATTCCCAGTAATGCGCCGAAGGCAATGAACGGCACGGTCATCAGATTCAGTTTGATGGTTTCCAGAGTCATCAGGTCGAGCTTCGCGCTGAAGGGCACCTTGATCCAGTTGACAATGAAAAAAAACCAGGCTGCCGTGCCCACAAATTCTATCTTTGGCAATCTCATGGCGAGGAGATATATGATCATTATGGGTCCGGCGGCATTTGCCACCATTGAGATGATTCCGGCGATGAACCCGAGACCGGCGGCGAACCACCACGCTGTGGGGACGTTTGTATCATCGGTTTCATGCCTGGTGTGCCAGTATTGTACTCCTAGCATCACCAGCACGATGACGCCGATAATGGGTCTGAGCTGCTGTTCGCTCACTTTCCCGAGAATGAAATACCCGGATAGGATTCCCACTATGGCGGCGGGGAGCAGATGGAGCATGTAATTCCATTGGGCGTTTCGACGGTGGTATATTATGGCGAACAAATCGCCGGCAATTAAAATTCCAAGCACGAAACCAAGAGATGTGCCGGTTGGTAGGGCAGTTGCCATCAGGGGAACAATCAGGATCGAGGCGCCAGGTATACCGGTCTTGGCCACCCCTACCAGAGTTGCGCATAACGCAACGATAACCCATGAAAAAAAGCTTAAATCGAGCATATACATCCGATCAATAATGTCTGAGGACAAAGGCGTACGCCGGTCCATTTTCCGAGGAAAGTCCCGATGCCATAGATTAAATCAGCTAATCCACCCTATGCACTTCGAAGCGTACCGACCCTTCTTCGACCATCTGTTTTATGGCCCGCTGTCGGCTCGAGAGCTGGGAGCTTGCCGTTTTGAACTCGACAAGAATGATGGAATCTTCGGTGAATTGCACCCCGTCGATGGGCGTGCCCAGGAACCTGAAATCCTGAGAATCATAGGGGTATGATTCCAGGAATGGCATAAACTGTTCCGTGAGCTTGCCGTAACGGACCGACTGGGACCGTTTCTCCCAGCCGATTCGGGAAATTTTCCGCCTCAAGGCGAGCAGGAGCACAAGCTGGATAACACAAAGCGCAAGGAGACCAATCACTGGGTAGTGTCTCAGTTTGGAAGGAGAAAAATGAAATGATAAAGATATTGACAAAGTTGCTTGAACGTGCGATACGTCTAAAAATTATTGTGGAGGGTAATATTATGGACAAAACCAG
>CAZAST010000054.1:0-11663 GCA_964487805.1 uncultured Syntrophaceae bacterium | reverse complement strand
AGCACTTTCGGTGATGTTGAAGATCCGTGGAATATCCAATGCAGAAAATCTCCTTACGGGTGTGAACAGATTCGGTCACTGCCTGACATGAAATTGTCTCATTTCATACGCTCCAACTTTCAATTATTACAAACGATACTATTATAGCAGTAAATCAGTTTTTAGAACAATTGAGATGCTGTACGTCGCCAAGCGTGCCGGTCAGCCACGTGCGAAGCGCGTCGGCCGGGGCGACGGGTTTTTCTTATTCTTTGTAGCTCCTCGTATATACGGGTAAGGGGCTGCCCCCCGGTTCTTTCCTCATGTATCGTCGGTTATGGCCTTCATGATGGCCAGCATCATTCTAAAAGGCGTAGAATTCGATTCGGTCTGATTGATGGATCCAGCCATGTACAGATCCAAATCTTCAGCATAATACAGGAATGATCCTGTAGAACCCGAATGACCCCACAGAGACGGTTTTTTCATTACCATGTTCAAGAATCGGGGCAGTTCGAAGTACATCGTTCCATACCCGTACTGAAGCGGGAATTGAATTTTATGCCACTTATGCATTAACGTGAGGGTGTCTTTACTGATGACTTTCCCTTCGTTGAGGGCCTGCAGGAAAATGACTGCGTCTTCCGCTGTGGACACGATGCCGCCATCAGCCCAGTAGGAACCATTTGAACGGATACCCGTGATCTTCATCTCGTTGGAAAAAACGTCAGCCACCTCCGCCGAAGGGGCAGCCTCGGGGTCCGACCGGCCGACCAACCAGCTATGTGTGAGGCCGAGAGGCCGAAAAAGAACTTCATCGTATGCCACCTCCAGGGGCTTCCCGGTTATGGATTCGATGATTTTGCCCAATAACTGGAAATTGGTATCCGAATAGGACGCGGCCGTACCCGGCTCGAAATTGGGCGTCATGTCATTGCGCGACCTGTCGATCGTCTCTTCGACAGTCCATTTGCGGTTCGGGTCTGCCACAAAGATCTCAAAGATTGTTTTGTTGTCCTTGGCTTTCTCTGAATAGTAATCGGCTATGCCCGAGGTGTGCGCCAATAATTGTTCAATCGTGATCTCGCGGGAATAATCATGTCCCTGGTAAACATGAATGCCGTGAATGAGATCGTCGGGAAGATATTGCGCCATCGGATCATTTAAAGAGAGTGCACCCTGCTCATACAATCGCATAATGACAGCCGCCGTGAAGAGCTTTGTAATACTGGCAAGATAAATGGGTGTATCCTGACTCATCGGCACCTGTCCGTCCTGTCTGGCAATACCCGTAGCTCCCGCCCACGTGAACGAGTTATTTCCTTTCTTCACAAAGACTGCACAATTCTTGATATGTTTGTTGCTTCTTACTGTATCTGCGACGATGTACTCCAGTTCCTGATTGATGCTGCTGAACGTTGGTCTGGTTAATCGATAAGCAATGAGGACAATTCCCACAGCGATAATCACGACCAATATCGTGGATAATGCAGTCCTCGCTTTCATCTTTCGTCTCTCATTATTCTCAATTTTAGAATCATGGATAGGTATTAATAGTATTTTTTTCGGTGTGTGTCTGCTGTACACAACACGCGGCCAACGCCGGGCGTCACTCGGAGGCGGCCTTTTCGGCGATCAGGTGCACGTATCTGTTACACTGTTCTTCTCAGATAGGCTGGAGCCTCCGGCTGTTCATGTGCGCTACCATGCCTTTCTCCCAATGGATAGTACTCGGCAGCGAACTGTACCTTGCCGGCAGTCTCCTCATCCGCAGTGGCGCCAATGAAGGCGAGCATGAGATCAATACCGGAGGATACACCCGCCGATGTCCAGACGTTTCCATCACGGATAACCCGTTCTTCAACCACGGAGACGTCCCCGAGTGCCCTCAATCGTTCGAGAGAGTTCCAATGGGTGGTAGCCTTCTTCCCCGACAGGAGGCCCGCTTTATGGAGGAGGAATGCCCCGGTACAGACCGAAAGGATCGCACTGCAATGCTTCGCCTGCCCTGAGATGAAGTCAATGAGTGTCTGGTTGTTCACTTCATTCCTGGTTCCCTGCCCACCGGGGGCCAGAAGGACATCGAGTTGGGGACACCGTGCGAATGAAACGTGAGGGACAACCACCAGTCCCTTTGCACAAGTGACCGGACCGTCCGCCTCGCCTACAATGAGGCGTTTCTCCGGGATACCGGACAGCTTGTTCCACATCCCAGCCATTTCCCAAGGTCCTATGAAGTCAAGCTCCTCTACATCAGGGAAGACGAGAATACCAAAGTTCATATCGGTTCTTCCTCACTTATGGGTGTAATGATGCAAATAACAGGCAAGACGGAACGCCTTGTCTTGGTTGATTTGCTGATTATAAGGTATTTATATCTCTCTGGAAAGAGTAATAACAACTGATTCTCTTTTCCAAAACAGGAGCATCCTTTTTTGCTCAATTAACTGAAACTCGAGATTCCAACCCTCATCACCATGTCGAAGTCTATCATTTTCAGAAAGAACAGTCTCCGGTATTTCTGACCAACAATCTGAAGCGGGGGACTACAACCATCTCGGCCGGGATTACTATATCATTAACGCAGCAGCCCCGGTCTCGTTCCTTCCGACTTCTCTGTTCCAGGTATGTCTGTGCCACTGTAAGGGTTTACATTGTATATACCTCGCAATTATTTTATATTGCTATTTACATCAAACTAATATTTCGTAGATGCTGTCAGCTGAAGTATGAACCCTTCAAAGTGGTCTCATTGTTGACCATCGAGAAGAAAAAGGAGATATGATATGAATAAAGCACTCGAGGGAATTAAAGTATTGGATTTAAGCAGGTTTTTTACGGGACCTACGTGTACCATGATGATGGCGGAGCTGGGAGCCGAAATCATCAAGGTAGAAATACCCAATGGCGGTGATGCGATGAGGCACCTGTGGCCACTCACTGAAGGCGGGGAAAGTTATGTGGGCGTTATCCTCAACCGTGGAAAGAAAAGTATCACGTTAAATCTCAAGAGCGATGAGGGAAAAGAGATACTCAAAAAACTTGTAAAGGGAGTTGATGTCCTTATTGAAAATTTCGCTACCGGCGTAATGGATCGGCTGGGTTTGGGCTATGAAGATTTACGAAAAATTAATCCTTCATTAATATATACCTCCATTACGGGATTTGGGCATACGGGTCCTGATGCAAAGCGGGTGGCATACGATATGCTGGCACAGGCCAGAGGAGGAATCATGGCTGTCACGGGATACAAGGATGGCCCGCCAATTAAACCGGGTCCGGCACTCGCCGATTATCTGGGAGGAGTACACGCCCTCATCGCTATCCTGTCTGCCTTGCGATTCAGAGATGCGACAGGCAAGGGACAGGTTATAGACCTTTCACTGCTGGAAGCGATATGGATGCTCACCTCCATGGAGCACTGCGGAAACTACTTCCTGTATGGAAAGGCTTATGAGCGACGGGGAAATGAAGCGCTTGCGAATGCGCCTTCAGGATGTTATCCGACGAAGGATGGCTGGGTTGTTATGAACATTCCCACCGATGATGAATGGGGGAGGCTTTCCCGGGCAATGCATCGGGAGGAATTAATAACCGATCCCCTGTATTGTACCGTTTCCCTGAGGGTTGAAAACCGCGATATGGTCAATGATATCGTTTCTGAATGGACCAGGGAACTGACAATGGAAGAAGTGGAAAATCGGTTGATAAATGCCAGGGTTGCATGCTCACGGGTTTCCACTTTCGATGAGGTGCCGAATGATCCGCAACTGTTGAGCCGGGATATGGTGGTTGAGATTGAACAGAAGCTTTCAGGAAAAATGAAAGTACCTGGTTCGGTATTCAAAATGTCGGAAACCCCGGGAATCGCGACGATGCCGGCTCCATTCGTGGGTGAGCATAATACCGAAATTTACTCGGGACTTTTGGGATACAGTGAGAAGGAACTACAGGAAATGAAAGAAAAGGGCCTAATCTGAAATAGTTGTCCTTTCGTGTGTTGAAAATTATGCACTAAAAGCGTACATCCCGTTGAGAATGGTTGGAATCTCACGCATTCAGGTAAAGATTTCGTGGGCGATATGTTCAGATGGTGGAATACCGTATGCGATAGCACCCATTTTTAACGATGATTCGGTTTCAGCCGATGAACGAACCCACCGTCTTCTATAAACGATACACGGTGGGTTCTCTGTTTTCTCCGGATCTGTTCGTCATTATAAGCGATTAATATCTCGTCTCGGACATTATTCATTTACAAACAAGAAACTTCTCCTTATACTCGCTCTCGCGAACAGGTAATCTTATGTCAGACTCGGACGATTAATGAGGAATCCGCAATCATTACAGAATTCAGTGGAACAAAGCGGTAAAACCATGACCGTAGCCGTCGAATTGACAAAACCAGGTATCCGGGGGGAGAGTCGGTTTTTCTATGGTTACGTCCTGGTGGCTGTCTGCTTCTCTCTCCAGGTAATCGGCTGGGGGGCCTATAACAGCTTCGGCGTTTTCTTTAACCCGATTATGACGGCCTTCGACTGGCAGCGGGCAGATATTTCTGTTTTGGTATCAATCAGTTATATCATTTATGGACTTTCCGGCATTCTGCTGGGACGCCTCAATGACAAGGTGGGCCCCCGGCTCATCATGACGATATGCGGTACTATTTTAGGTCTCGGATATCTACTCATGTCCAGGGTTGAAACGCTCTGGCAGCTCTACCTGTTCTATGGGGTACTGGTGGGTGTGGGCATTGGTGGTACGGATGTGGTGCTCCTGTCAACTATCGCCCGGTGGTTCATTCGCATGCGGGGTCGAATGAGTGGAATACTCAAAGTGGGCACGGGGGTCGGTATGATCCTATTCCCACTGATCACCCATTGGCTCATCGATTTATACAACTGGAGGATGGCTTTTGTTTCTCTGGGTGTTGTGCACCTGGTCCTGTTTCTTGCTTTAGCCCAGTTATTGGTCAGGGATCCCGCCCGCCGCGGGCTTTTTCCCGACAACGATAGAAACAAAGACTCTGCCAAATTCACTGATACCCAAGAAGGGATTTCATTCCGACAGGCCCTGGGCAGTTCACAGGTGTGGATGATCTGTGGTGCATACTTTATCGTTTATACCTGCGCTATCACCATTCTTTTGCACATTGTACCTCATGCCATCGATCTGGGCGTTGCCAGTGCCGACGCAACCCGAGTGCTTGCTACACTTGGAGCCGTCAGTATCGCTGGTCGCCTTGTCATGGGTTTTGCGACTGATGCGATCGGAAGCAAGCGCACTCTTGCCGTTTGCTTCTCGTTGATGGCAGGGGCTCTGCTCTTGTTGCTTGTGGCTGATACATTCTGGCTGTTGCTTGTTTTTGCCGTTCTTTACGGGTTTGTTCATGGTGGCTTTTTCGCCCTGATATCTCCCCTGGTCGCTGAGTATGTTGGCATGTTTTCCCACGGGGCCATTCTTGGTCTGGTTATATTTATTGCAACTATCGGCGGGGCGATCGGGCCGATGCTGGCAGGATATATCTTTGATTTAACCGGAAGCTATCATATTGTTTTCCTGAGTATGCCTGTCCTTTGCGTCGTGGGTCTTATTACTGCTCTCCTGCTGTATGCCCCGGCTCGAAGGACGTTTTGAAGGTCGCCCATTCGTCTGTCCGGACAATGGCTTACGGGGTATTTGATTTCAGTGAGATGATAATTGTTGCTCAAGAAAGGTGCACCAAAACACGCATTTCATGACAATAACGATTCATAGCTACAGCCCCTTTGAACATGAAGAACCAAGTATGCCGTACCCGCTCGGTTCTTAATCAAGATTACCGGGAAAATTGAAAGAATGACCGCATGAACAATCACACCACTGATTACCATCTTTAAACGTAAAAGAAATGTTTCCAGTGAAGCGAATCATGTATGATAAACAAAAACCGGAGTGATGATGCCATGACTGAACCAGTTGTTGATTTACGAAGTGCGCTCAAGCTTCTCGCCGCCATGCCCGGGCAGTTGAAGACAACTCGGGTGCCGGTCGATCCCCTTGCGGAATTGGCGGGTATCTACCGCTATATCGGTGCGGGCACACCTGTCATACCCCCTACACGGGAGGGGCCGGCGATGCTCTTTGAAAATGTGAAGGGATACGATATCCCGGTGGTAACCGGGGTGTTGGCAAGTCGGAAGAGAGTTGCCATGCTGTTGGGAAGCACTGTTGAAGGATTGCCACACGTGTTAATCAAGGCGTTGCAACAACCAGTCCCGCCACGGATGTTTGACGGTCAAACAGCACCATGCCAGGAGGTCGTGCACAAAGAGCCCGTGGATATTCTAAAAATATTGCCGGCACCGACAAATACCGAACTGGATGCCGGCCCCTTCTTCACTATGGGTCTCATTCGTGCGGAAGACCCCGAAACGGGAGAGTCCGATGTGACAATTCACCGTTTGTGCGTCCAGGGCCCCGATCGTCTAACGGTTTATTTCGTGCCCGGACGGCATATCGATCAATTCCGGATCAAGGCGGAAAAGATGGGGAAACCGCTGCCGATCTCCATCAATATCGGACTGGATCCGGCGGTGTACCTGGCTGCCTGTTTCGAGGAGCCCACCACTCCACTGGGTTTTGACGAACTGAGCATTGCCGGGGGTATCCGAGGCCAGGCCGTCGAGCTGGTGAACGCTGTTTCCGTCAATGCTAAGTCCATCGCTCATGCGGAGATTGTTCTCGAGGGTGAGATTTTAGAGAATGAACGCATGCGGGAAGATGCAAACACAAATACCGGTAATGCCATGCCCGAATTCCCCGGGTATATGGGTGAGGCAAAGCCATCACTCCCGGTTGTAAAAATCAGGGCGATCACGCATCGCAAGAATCCCATCCTGCAGACGATTGTTGGTCCGGGACTCGAGCACTGCAATCTCGTCGGTATTCCTACCGAAGCCAGCATCATGAGACTTGTTGAAGCCAGTATGCCGGGACGTTTGCTTAATGTGTATGCACACCCGTCTGGAGGCGGTAAATATCTTGCTATCATGCAGTTCAAAAAGGCTTTGATTTCCGATGAAGGTCGCCAGCGCCAGGCTGCTTTGGCGGCATTTACAGCGTTTTCAGAGTTAAAGCACGTAATCCTGGTAGATGAGGATGTGGATATATATGATACGGATGATGTTCTGTGGGCCATGACCACGCGATTCCAAGGGGATGTCAGTACGGTCTTTATCCCGGGTGTTCGCTGTCATCCACTCGATCCTTCTCAGTCACCTGACTTCAGCCCGTCAATCCGTTCCGCAGGGATGTCCTGTAAGACCATATTTGATTGTACGGTCCCGTTTTCCTTGCGGGAACGGTTCACGCGTGCTCCTTTCAGAGATGTGGACATCGCTCGCTTCCTGAACGATGAGGATGAGTAATGTCCCCCATCATGCGGTATGAACATACGTTTATACCCGATAGGAATGGATATGCTTGGAAGAATATACGTCAGAACTGAAAACTGTCTGTATCAGATTGAAGCCGAGGCAGTGAGGATCGGAACGGATATTCTGGTATATATCTGGGGAGGAGATCGCCCGCATATCGGTTCGATAGCTGCTGCCCAACCGAGACCGAGTCTCGAAGCTCCATCACGTGTAAGTGCAACCGCATCCGTACTCACCTATCCGGGACACAAGGAAGATGCGCTTGTCAAGGATGCAGCGGAATTGCTTGCCGCGGAACTCGAAACCTGCGTGGTGGTGACGGCCGGTATACATTGGGACAACTTGGATGAAACCGGTATCCGATCGATAGAGACTCTCTGTCGGGACTTGATACAGGGATTGCTTAAGAAATTAAAACCTTGAGGGAGTGTGCACTATGTCCTTGCCAATTATCGTTGGAATAACTGGCGCCAGTGGGGCCATCTATGGCGTTAAAATACTGGAAGTTCTCAGAGAACTCGGTCGTGAGACGCACCTGATTTTGAGCCGGGCCGGGGAACTCAATCTGAAGCTGGAGACGGAATATTCCCCTGAACAGGTCAGGTCGCTGGCCCATGTAGTTTATGAGATAGATGACATTGCCGCGCCCGTGGCAAGCGGCTCATTCCTGACAGAGGGCATGCTTGTGGCCCCTTGTTCCATCAAGACCGTTTCCGCTATTGCCAATTCATACAGCGATAATCTTCTGATTCGCGCGGCGGATGTTACATTGAAAGAAAGACGGCCGTTGGTGCTTATGGTCCGCGAAACTCCCCTGCACAAGGGACATCTTGATCTCATGTCACGTGCAGCAGATCTCGGAGCGGTTATCCTGCCGCCGATTCCCGCATTTTATCACCACCCCACAGGCATTGAAGATGTGATCAGGCAGAGCGTTGGGAAGGCATTGGATTTTTTCAAGATTGATCATCAATTGTATCAGCGCTGGAGAACTATGGAACATCCCGTGGTTATGAAAAAGCGCTCAGAATAAAATCAATGGTCCGTCAGCATGCTTTTGCGGTATACCGAATCGCTTCTATCGTCTTGGCTGTATCTTCGATTGCCATGCCTCTGTCCTGTCGCTTGAAATCATATTTCCCTCTTACCCCTGATTGTCTGGGAATGCCGCTGGAAGGCACCTCTCTCCGAGGGAGTAATTAAGATAGGTAGCGTATCCCTTTCTCTGTTTGCTGTCAGACCTTTTCAGAGACACAAATCAACTTTTGAGAAAGGGTCGTAAAAGCGAAACCGGAGACGGACTTAAAGAAATGATAAAAACGGCGGTTGCGGGGTTCAGCGATATCGTGTATAAAAAACACATGGTCTTCTTATTCTGAAAAAAGAACGATATGCGCACTTTCTTGGAGCCTGGTTTGAACACGCTCTTTCTTAGTAAGTTCTGAAGCGCTTTATTATTTCTCGGCTATAAGGATTCAATTGCTTTTCGTGAGGCCATATCGTCATGGCTGCTCCGGTGTGGGTGGTGACGTGGAACTCATTGTTGCTGTTCCTATACTGTCATAGGAATATCCTTTCTTTCTGGTTACTCCGGAAGGCTTGATATTGGATCACGTTGTGTATATATTTTTTGAAAAGATTTGGTTTTGATGGGGTTTGATACAAATGAGTGATGAAGAAAAGAGTAGGGAGCAGTTATTAACGGAAGTTATGCAATTGCGTCAGCGAGTCGAAACGCTTGAAAGTGAGATCCAGCAACTATCATCACAGAAATATGAGAGTGCGAATCCGGAAGTGAAAAAATATCAAGATATGCTTGAACATATGGATGAGGCATATTTCGAGACCGATCGTGCCGGAAACATAACGTTTTTTAATAGAGCGGCATTGCAGATGGTGGGTTACACTGCAGATGAATTCATGGGGATGAACTCTCGGCAATATATTCCCCGGGAAGAATATGAACGATTATTTAAAATATATAACAGGATATACAAAACCGGGAAACCGGCCTTGATATTTGAGTATGCAATTATTAGAAAAGATGGACGAATAGCCTATCGGGAGACCTCTGCTTCCCTCCTCAGGGATTCGTCGAATAGTAAGAGTACCTTCATGAATCTTTCACGTGATATCACGAAACGTAAATTATACCAGGAAGCATATGTGGAAAAAAGGCGTGAATTAAAAATTCAATCTCGTTCTCTCTCTGAGTCAAATACGGCACTCAAAGTGTTACTGAAACGGAGAGAAGACGATAAAGTGGAGCTTGAGAGGAATGTTTTATCTAATGTACGAGAGATCGTTATCCCGTATATCCAGAAATTGCAAAAAGGCCGGTTGGGCGATGATGAACTTGCACTTACCCATATCATTGAGGCTAATTTAAACAGTATCGTTTCACCCTTTTTACGAAACCTCTCGATAACACAGTGCAACCTCACGCCGAAAGAATTTCAGGTGGCTAATCTTGTTAAGGAGGGCAAGACCACCAAAGAGATAGCAGAATTTTTAAACATCTCAACTGGAGCGATTGATTTCCACCGAAACAGTATTAGGAAGAAACTTGGTTTGAACAACCAGAGGGCCAATCTCCGATCCTACCTGTTATCCCTGACATAATGGCTTGCAAGGTCTTTCGGACACAATCGGGAATGAACCGTGCCTCCGCGTTGCAGGATGCCGAAGACAGGAATTTTACCATACACACCACGGCCACGTTTTCCTTTTACGCGCCTGGTTCCGAAGAATGATTGTCTGCTTCGACTTCTCCAGAGGAAGAAGATGATCATTCGCATTTAGAAATTCTTTTCCTTATGAATAACAAATAACGATTAACGGTATTACGATTTAAACCACTTTGATGTGATGGTTTCAAGATGGTCTTTCCCAATCGCCGTGAATTGCGAAACATCCGTCCCATTATAAGTATTCACCTTATATATAACTGATAGTTGTTTGGTGTTGTGTTTCCCAGGTTAATGCATAAGACTTATTTTAGATATGCGTAAGGTGGTTGCACAATGACTCTCTAAGGCGTTTTGCCGTTAACAATGTGAAAGGAGGTGATTGGAAGGGAATTGAAAAATAGTTACTGATACAATTATTAGTATCTATTGTTGAGAAGGGAAAAATTTATGACGGAGGTACTTTTACACATGAAAAAAAGTCGGTTATTTCCAATTATTAGGGTGTCTTGCCTGGCGTTGGTTGTGGTGTGTGCTGTGGTCCTCTCGTTCAATGCAAGTCAAGCAAGCGAAATAAATCTGAAGGCAGCAACCTATTTCTCTCCGGCCCAGCCCCTCGGACAGGGCTTTACCATGTTTCTTGACAGGGTTGTAGAGCGGAGTAACGGCAAGGTTAAGATTCAGACCTTCATGGGTGGTTCACTGCTCGGTCCCAAGGATATTTATGACGGCGTGGTACAGGGCACGGTTGATATCGGTCTGACCATGCCTGGTTACAACTCTGGCAAATTCCCTGAAATGGAAATTGTTGAAGTACCCCACGGTTATGTTAGCTCTTTTGTGAGTTCTCACGTAGCCAACGACTATTTTAATAAGTATAATCCAAAAGGTTTTGCCCAGACAAAAATGATGTATTGGTTCGCATCCCCTCCTTCAGTTATTATTCTCAATAAGCCCGCGCGAACCCTTGCGGATCTTAAAGGTTTGAAAATACGGGGTACTGCCAGAATCGGTGAAGTCGTCGCCTGTCTTGGTGGGATCCCCCAGAGTACACCGGCGGGTGAGGTTTACACCAGTATTTCAAGAAATGTCATGGATGGTATTATGTGGCCCATATCCACTCTTGATGAGTGGAAACTTGCTGACCTGAAACCCAAGATTACAAACTGCTGGCAGGTCGGTGGTGTTTTTGCATTCTATACGGTTATGAATAAGGATACATGGGCGAAACTACCGCCTGATATTCAAAAGATTTTCATGGATGTCGCTGAAGAAATGATAACAAAGCATGCTGCCTTTTACGATGGATCCGATCTGAAGGGGTACGCCATGGGCCAAAGCGCCGCTGCTGAAGTATTCAATTTATCGAAGGAAGATACCGAAAAAGCGATCAAATTAATACAGCCCGTTTCTGATAAATGGGTCAGTGCCATGGTTGCTAAGGGTTTCGACGAAAAGGACATGAAAGCGAGAAATCAATTCCTGTGGGATCGTGCGAAGTACTGGAGCGCAAAGCAGAAGGAACTTGGTATCGAAGCGATTCCCGGTCGTCTTGACTGAGATGTAACAAGTGGTGATT
>CAZAST010000053.1:0-11681 GCA_964487805.1 uncultured Syntrophaceae bacterium | reverse complement strand
AAGCGCCGCCCCATACGCTTCAAAATACGGGGCCTCCTCGGGGATGATAAATTCGACTTCCGGCATCAGGTCGCGTATGAATCTGACAAGATAGGGGTTCTGCGTCATGCCGCCCACGAGAAGGACCTTCCCCCTCCTCACTCTGGCCTTCTTGAGAAAGTCGCTGACCTTGATGGCCATGACATTGCTGAGGGACAGCACGATGTCGCCCGTCCTGGCTTCGCCTTTGTTCAGACGGTGCGTGCAGTCGCTCTTCATGAAGACCGAGCAGCGGGATGATAATTTCAACACCCGGCTGTCTTCGGGGATGCCGCTGATATCTGACAAGCGCATGTTCATGCGCGCCAGTTGCTGCCTGAAAAATTCGCCCGTGCCTGAAGCGCACTTGTTTCCCGAAAAACTGGTGATGATTTTATTATCCTTATCGATGGTGTAAACGACGAGATCTTCGCCTCCCATCGACACGAGCGCGTCAACGGAATATTGAAGGGTGTTCAGTGCTTCCTCGGTGCAGAGGGGCTCGATCGCTCCGTTGGTAGTGAGAAGGTGACGGCCTTCAGTACCGGTGGCCAGGGTTTTGATTCCCGGGGACACCGGGCGGGATAAAAGAATCTTCCTGAGGGTGTCGAGAAAATTGCCTTCGTGCGGTTCAACGGCGTTCCAGAGGATACGATTTTCCTCCAGCATCACCGCTTTCACGTTCGAGGAACCGATATTAATTCCAAGGCTGGGCATATGATAGTTTCAGTAGTTCATCAATCAGTCTAAACCGCTTTGCCCTATGGCTCCCCCCTGTCATGATTACGGCGTCTCAACGTTGCAATGCCATATCCCCTGCCGGGCGGTTTAGCCGAGCCAATATTGTACTCTTTTCAGTTTTTGTCAAGATGAAGAATGAAGGCTCGGGGGACTTTCCCCTGAAACATCAGGAAAACGACGAGAGCCCATCCCGTCTTTATTCAGGCCCCGCCTCGTCATGTGTCGAAGAAGAAGGAACTCACCAGTGCGAAGCGTGGACGGGTTTGCGCGCCTCAGGTGAGGACGTCTCAGCTGTTTTTTTTCTCTCCAGGAGCGGGAGATGGCGAAAAGGCAACCGTGGGCAATTCGCGCTGGGTCGCCAGGTCCAGCGTAAAATAGAGCTGCTTTTTGAATCCGTACTTCCCGGCGATCAGGGAGGATGGGAACGACTCGACGAGCGTGTTGAACCTCCCCACGAAGCTGTTATATCGATTTCTGGCTTTCTGGATGTCTTCTTCGATCTCGTCCAAGCTGTTCTGGAGGTCGATGAAATTTGCGCTGGCTTTCAGGTCCGGATACGCCTGGGCCAGCGCGAGGAGACCCTGAAGCGATTGCGATATCCGGCTTTCGTCCTCTGCGCGGTTCGGGATATCGGTGGAAGCGTCGGGATGAACGCTTTCCATATGAAAAAGATTCGCTTCGTGTTTGCTGTATCCCTCGACAGAACGTATCAGATTGGGGATCAGATTTGAACGGCGTTTCAATGCTACATCGATCCCGCTCCACGCCTCTTCGATGGCGTTTTTGTACTTGATGAACCGGTTGTAAGTAGTGATGCTCCAGGCAACCACCATGAGAAGGACAAAGGCTCCCAACACGAATATCGGTGTCATTGGAACTCCTGCGCGGACGTGAAATTACTGTTTGTGCAGGGGAGTATATGAAGAAACGGGTGTCGTGTCAAAGAGATTTTAATGGGATACAACACTGGCAGAGTCGTCTCGCCTTGCGGTTCCGGCAAAGATGTACTACAATCACGCGCAGTGTAATAGATCGATGCGACAGGAGTCTAAACATCATGGCAATCTCACGGAAAGTAGAAGGATTTATGTCGAAATCTTCCTGGATACGGAGGATGTTCGAGGACGGCATCAAACTGAAAGAACAGTACGGCGCTGAAAATATCTTCGATTTCAGCCTCGGCAATCCGAATATCGATCCCCCCGAACGGTTTCGGGAACTCCTGGCGGAGATCGTGGAAGAGTGCGGACGCACGCCGGGTGCCCACATGTACATGCAGAACGTAGGTTACACGGACACGAGGGCTCAAATCGCGGACTATCTTTCCCGCACCCACGGAGTGCCACTCTCCGCGGAGCATATCGTCATGACGTGCGGCGCGGGGGGAGCGCTCAATGTTGTCTTCAAGACCCTTTTCGATCCGGGGGATGAGATTATTATCCCGAAGCCTTTTTTTGCCGAGTATACCTTCTATGCCGATAATCACGGCGGCGTTCCCGTTTTTGTGGAGACGAACGATGATTTTTCACTGAACCTGGAAGTTATCGGGAAGGCCGTAACCGCCAAAACGAAGGCGGTTCTGATCAATTCACCGAATAATCCCACCGGGAAGGTGTACGATCAGCAATCAATAAACGGGCTCTCGGCCCTCATCGAAGAAAAGGGACGGGAGTTCGGCACGGAAATATATCTCGTGTCCGACGAGCCGTACAGCACGATCGTCTACGACGGGACCACCGTTCCCAGCATCCTGAAGGCCTGTAAAAACAGCCTGCTCGTTACGTCCTATTCGAAAAGCCTCTCCGTGCCGGGTGAACGGATCGGGTATATCGCAGTCAATCCTGCCGCCGCGGACATGAATAAGATCATGGGAGGTCTGACCCTCTCCAACAGGATACTCGGTTTTACCAACGCGCCGGCGCTGATGCAGCGGGTTGTGGGGCGGATGCAGGGGGTCTATGTGGATGTGGAACACTACCGGAGAAAACGCGACCTTTTGTGTGACGGTCTCAGGGAAGCGGGGTTTGACTTCGAAATGCCCGGCGGGGCCTTTTACCTCTTCCCCAGGACCCCCGATGATGACGACGTTGCGTTCGTGTCAGCCCTCCAGAAGAAGAATATCCTTGTCGTGCCGGGGAGCGGATTCGGAGGTCCCGGCCATATCCGCATCTGTTACTGTGTTGACGATGCGACGATTATAAACTCAATGGACGGGTTCGCGGCGGTGATGAAAGAATATCGCCAGGAGATGAAAGGGAGAAGCACATGAAAGAACATCGACCATGGGGATATTTTGAAATCCTTTCCGATGAGGAGGATCACAAGGTCAAGAGAATCGTTGTCGATCCCGGGAAACGGCTGAGTCTCCAGAGACACACCAATCGTGCCGAACACTGGTATATGTTGAGAGGAGAGGCCCTTGTCACCATCGACAGGGATGACCAGCCGCTGAAGAGAGGAGAGTCGGTGGACATTCCTCGGGAGACACTGCATCGCGTGAAGAATCCCGGGAAGGAGCCCGTTATGTTCATAGAAGTCCAGACGGGTGACTACTGCGGCGAAGACGATATCGAGCGTGTCGAGGATGATTTCGGACGGGCATGACCAACAGGTATTTCAGGAATAGCCATTAGCTGTGGCTCAGCAATTTTCTGCAGTGTGCTGCTTGTGACGCTAAGCTTGGATTCTGTTTTGGAGTATAATAGTCCAGAAAACGATAAAAACACGGTGTGTTAGTGAGGCCCCCCGCGGCAAGCCGCGGAGAATTCTGCAGGGGTTTATTAACATGAAACAGATGTTCAGTGGAATCTAAAAAGGGAGCTCCACGATGGAAGGAAAAACGACAGACAAAAGCAGAGTTGTGATGGCGCAGGTTATGAATCCTCTTGATGCAAATCCTGCAGGAAATGTTCATGGGGGATCCATCATGAAGCTAATAGATACGGTGGCGGGCGCCGTAGCCAGGCGGCACACACGGACCAACGTTGTTACGGCCTCGATAGACCGGCTTGATTTTCATAGTCCTGTATTTATAGGAGATTTTCTGACCCTGAAGGCGAGTCTCAATATGGTGGGGAGGACCTCCATGGAGGTGGGGGTCAGAGTGGAGACTGAAAACCTGGCGACGGGTGATGTCCGCCATACCGCCTCGGCATATGTGACCATGGTAGCCCTTGGTGAAGATTCAAAACCAACTGAAGTGCCACTGCTCATCCTGGAAACGGATGAAGAGATGCGTCGGAACAGGGAAGCAAAAGCACGCAGAAGAATGAGACTTGATGAGAGAAAGAAAGAAAAGGCCTGCCAGGATAATTCTGAAAATTGCACTCCATAGGCACTGGAGGACAAAAAGTCCGATGAAAAAATGCTCTCGGTGTTGGAGCTAATAAAGGAATTTGCGTGTCTGGTCCTTCAGGTAGTTCTGCGGCATATCAAATAGACAGTGATTCGCATGGGAGACCGAACAGATTCATTACTTACAATACTCTGTCATCGATCTACTCTGAGCATCATTTCAAGTAATTTTAAGCTTATACAATCAGGGAAGAAGATACATATCGGAACAACACGAACAACACGCTGTTGCTCCGGGGTAACCATCTGAGACATTGCCAGGCATTTTTACGGGTATCTGCTCGATTATACGCTGATTATGGGGGATATTCGTGATGCCTTCACGATTTTTCTCCACCTGGGCCTGATCAAGAAGGCGATCATGGTGGTGTTCCATGAAACATTCTCAACCTGTTTTCTGTTTCATGAAACATGTAACTATCTCAATTTGATAAAACATATGGATATCTCAAATGTGCGGACGTTTCAACAGACCCGGCTCTCTTCCCGAGAAAAGCAGGATATATGTACCTCGGGTTTAATTGTCTTGATAAAAAGAAGGCGTTCATATATAAGCTCACTCATCTGATGAGAAACCATACATGAAATTCAGCGAATTACATCTCCCCCCTCAAATATTGGAATCGATAGTGCAGATGGGATACGATGAGATGACTCCTATTCAGGAGGCGTCCTATCCCGTGATTGCTGCCGGGCATGACCTCTGCGCACTCGCGGAAACCGGTTCAGGAAAGACCGCGGCCTGCGCAATTCCATTGATTCAAAAGGTTGATCCAACCCTCAACGCCATTCAGGCGCTTGTCATTGTTCCGACGCGCGAGCTCTGCCTCCAGTACGTGGACGAGATACATAAGATAGCGGTCCAGTCCGATATCGTCCCCTTCGCCGTGTACGGTGGATTCAGTAAAAGTATCCAGGTGGCAAAACTGAATCACCGCGTACACATCCTGGTCGCGACGCCGGGCCGCCTGATTGATCTGATGTATGACGGGGCGGTCAATTTGTCTCAGGTGAAGTGCGTCATACTGGACGAAGCCGATGAACTCCTGAAAATAGGCTTTCTGGAAGATGTGGAATTCATCATGTCCTGCATACTCCAAGATCACCAGACGCTTCTCTTTGCCGCTACTATGGATAGTGACATAAAAAAACTCGTTGATAAAACACTCAATAATCCTCAGCATATTTCTCTTATTGACGACAGGCCATCCCCCGAAAGCATCGAACACTATTTTGAATATGTGACGCCGAAAAATAAAGAGACGGAACTGATGCGGTATCTCGAGGAGGAGGATATCGTGCAGGCGATTATTTTCTGTAACGCGCGCCACAAGGTTGACGCGCTATACAGGAACATGAAGAAGAATGTGAAGGATATCGAGTATATTCACGCAGGCTTGAGCCAGGAGAAGCGTTCCTCCATCTACCGGCAGTATCGGAACAACAAGGTTCGATTTCTCATAGCGACCGATGTGGCCGGCCGGGGTCTTGATTTCTCGAATGTTTCCCATGTGATAAACTGGGATTTCCCGGGGGACGGCGAGCAGTACACCCATCGCACGGGACGTTCGGGAAGAATGGGAAGGAAGGGCAAGGCGCTGACCTTCATTACGAAGCGCGAGCTTTCAACGCTACGCTCGCTTATTCGGCATAAGAAGCTTGTTGCTCACTGGATAGGACAGAATCCTCTTCAGGAAGATGGAGAACCCGGAGGAGAAAACCTCCGCAAGAAAAGAAAAAGGTCCTATCGACCCTCCCGGGGCAGGAGAGCAAAAGGTCCGTCACCGGTGTAAGAGGGCTTCTTTTCAACCGGTATGGGAACGCACCGTGACGGTGGGCAACAGAGAGAAGGCCTCTTACGAAAGCAGTTTACCTTTAAGCCTGTTTTAAGAGAAACAATGTACCATTTCGTTATTGCGTGATCTTCTTGTCGATAAACCCCTGAAGCAATTTGAGATTTCTTTCCCTCTTGATAACAGGAGTTGTGTCTTTCTCGTAAGCCGCGAGGCTCTGTTCAAAGATGGGTTTCTTTCGGTTGGTGTATATAACACCAAGGGGAAATTTTGATGAATCAATGGCTTTTTCAAACGCTTGCACCCTGTCTGTTGGATCGTAGGAATCTTCGATATCGTAAGTATGTTCCTTGAACCACTTGTACGTGTTGATTTTATTGAACGATACGCAGGGCTGAAAAATATCCACCAGGGCGTATCCCCGGTGGGATATTGCCTTCTTGATAATGTCTTTTGTCATATCGATATCGCTGATATAGGTACGGGCGACAAAGGAGGCGTCGAGCGCGACGGCGACGGCTATGGGGTTGAAGGGTTCGAGTATGACACCGGCAACCTGAACGGGCGTTACGAATCCCCGCTGACTCGTGGGGGACGCCTGCCCCTTCGTCAGGCCGTACACCATATTGTTGTGAACGATATTGGTAATATCCGGATTCCTGCGAATGGTAGCGAGAAAATGGTTTCCCCCTTCGCCGTACATGTCGCCGTCACCGCTTTCTGCGATAACGACGAGATCGGGATTGGATGCCTTGATGGCTACCGCCGCCGGGAGTGCTCTTCCATGGAGACCGTTGAAGGCATTGCATTTCATGTAATGAGGGATCTTCGCCGCCTGGCCGATGCCGGAAACCATGACCAGATTCTCCGAAGGGATCTCCATCTCAGCGAGGGCACCCTCCATGGCATTCAGAATGCCGAAATTGCCGCAGCCGGGACACCAGGCAATGTCTATATTGTCCAGAGCATAGGATTGTGTATCCATGAGATCCCCCTTTCTTATAGAACCTCTCGCAGTCTGCCTTCCAATTCCTCCACCGAAAAGGGGAGGCCGTTGTATTTGGTAATCTTCGTGTCCATGTCAATGCCGGTGTGTACCTTGAGTACGCGCGAAAATTGAGATGTGGCGTTCCCCTCGACGCTTATCAGCCGGCTTGCCTTGCCCAGTATCTTGGTTGTATCGCGATGCAGCGGGTAGACCTGACTGAAATGAATGAGGGAGATATCCTTTCTGCCGATACGCTTGACGGCCTCCTCCGCGATCGTCAGAATGGAGCCCCAGCAGACGATCATGGTCGAACCCTTGCCCTTTCCCGTGCAGGCGGGCAAAACCGCTTCCTGGGCCAGCGGAGACCGTTTCCGGAGGCGTTTGTCCACCATCTGAATCCTGATATCATGGTTTTCGGTCAGATGTCCTTCCTCGTCATGCTCATCGCTGTCGACAATCACCAGCCCTTTCCCGTTTGCGGGGATCCCCCGGGGAGAGACACCGTCTCGAGTCAGGGAATACCGTTTGTAGCCGTGATCGGTGGGGACTATATACGGTTCAATTTTCAGGCCCGACACATCGATCTTGTCGATGTTGTAATAGGAATCGATGAGATACTGATCGGTAAGGATAAAAACGGGAATCTGATAGCGGTCCGCCAGGTTGAAGGCCTTCGCCGTCAGGGCGAACGCCTCTTCGATCGTCCCCGGAGCGAAGATGACCCGCGGAAATTCTCCGTGTCCCGCGTAGAGAGCCAGTTCCAGATCCCCCTGTTCGGTTCTGGTCGGCAGTCCCGTCGCCGGGCCCGGTCTCTGGGCCAGATGGATAACCATGGGGGACTCCATCGCCCCCGCCAGGCTGAGGCCCTCGGTCATGAGGGCGAATCCTCCCCCTGATGTCGTGACCATCGCTCTCGCTCCCGCGTACCACGCGCCGATGGCCATATTCATGGCCGCTATCTCGTCTTCAGCCTGCTCCGCGATAATGCCGAATTGTGTGGACCGCCGGGCGAGAAATGTCAAAACTGATGTGGATGGGGTCATGGGATATGATGCGATAAAATTGCAGCCCCCGGCCAGTGCCCCAAGTCCGACGGCCTCACCGCCGTTGATAATTATCTGATCGGGGACATGAGGATCCCTTTTGATGCTGACGGAGACGGTCTTTGTCCGTATCAGCTCACCGCCGAATTCATATCCGCGCGTGACCGCTCGAATGTTGTTCGACATCACCGTCTTCTCCACATCGGAGAATCGTTCCCGCAGATCGTCGATAATGCTTTCCTTGTCGATGCCGAAGAGCGCCGCGATGATCCCGGTGGCGATGATATTGATATATATGTTCTCCCCGAGTTCGGAGGCGATGGTATGCAGGGGGACATCAATGATCTTGACCTCTTTACCCGTGCCGGGCTCAAGAAGAACATCCTTTTCTCCCAGTATGATGGTTTCAGGGGTGATTCTGTCCTGGACATGCCGCAAGCCTTCACGGTCCAGAGGAAAGAGGATGTCGATCCTGTCCAGACAGGCCCGGACCCTTCGTGATGAAACCCGCAGCTGGGTTGAATTGCTTCCGCCCCGGACCCGCGACATATACTCTTTGGTGGAAAACAGGTTGTAACCGGCATGCTTGAAGGCGTGTGTCAGGAGTTCTTCCACCGTCTGAATGCCCTGTCCGGCGGCTCCGCACAGCACAATGGAAATATCGTCTTTCTTTGGCGGATATTTTTTCATCGAAGCACCTCTGTGGCAGTATGCCTGTTCTGTAAACCATATAGCAGCGACCGGAGGTCGCCGAGAGAGGTCGGAACTTTATCCGTTGAGAGGAAAGGGCTGAACATCCGTGCGAACAGTGATATCAGTTCCGCGCGAGAGGATGTACTTACTGTAAGGGGCATCCTAGCATAGTATTGCCCCGTCGGCAACCCGCGATCTGTAACGCTGAGTGAAACGGGAATGCTGCAAGGAGTCCCGTTGGATCATTGCAAAAGATCGGCGAGAGCCTCCTCCATGGTCGGAAATTCAAAGGAAAACCCCTGATCCAGGAGCCTCCGCGGGTAAACCCGCTGTCCCTCGAGGATAACGCTCCCGAATTCTCCCAGAATCCATCGGATGAGAAAGGCCGGCACCGGTGGAAGAAAGGTCGGTTTCCCCAGCGTCTTTCCGATCATTCGTGTCATCTCGCTGTTGCGGACGGGATGCGGAGCCGTGCAGTTGAGTGGCCCCTCCAGATCCGTGTGTTCAAGGACAAATTGAAATACCCTCGCAAGGTCCAGTTCGTGAATCCATGAAAACCACTGTCTTCCGTTGCCGAGGGGAGCCCCCATCCAGAAGCGGAAGGGTTTTGCCATCTGCGCCAGGGCGCCGTCCTTTCTCCCCATCACGATGCCGAAGCGGCAGAGCACCACGCGCACCCCGTGATTTTTTGCCTCCAGGGCCGCGCTTTCCCACTCGGCAGCCAGGGTCGCCAGAAAATCCGATCCCGACGGGTCAGTCTCTTCGAGAGACTCGTCTCCATGAAACCCGTAGTACCCCACGGCCGACGTGCTGATCAGGTGCGTTTCCCTTCCCTCGCGTGGCGCCAGTGCGGCAACAATATGGCGGGTGGTGAGGAGCCGGCTCTCCAGCAGCGAGCGTTTGTAATCATCGGTCCATCGGGCGAAGATCGATGCTCCGGCGAGATTGATTACGGCATCATGATTGGCGACGGCCTCCTGCCACGCCCCCTCACGTGTGGGATCTCCCTCAAGAAATGACGCTCCGTCGGGGAGAGACCGTCCCTTTTTGATTGATCGGGTGAGAATCGTTACCCCATGGCCCTTTCCGGTAAGCTCCCTGGTAAGGGTGCTCCCCACAAAACCAGAACCGCCGGTAATGAATACTTTCATGCTCTCATCCTCCCATCGTGTTCCGGGTGAACGACCTTTATGTTGTTCCTGCCGTGTTGTCCGGAAACTCCGGTGTTGTTCTTGACAGGAAGGCGGATATCCCGTGGACACATTCGCCGGTTGTTATGAGCGCGATGGCCCGTTCCATCTCCAGTGCGAGGGCGTTGTTCAGGGATGGATTGCTCGTAGAACGAATCACCTCAAGGGCGGAACGGACAGCGCGGGGCCCATTCGCGCCAATCATCCGCGCCATATCAACGGATTCGGCCAGGGCGCATCCCGGGGAGCTTATACGGTTGACTAGTCCGCAGGAGAGGGCTTCCCGGGCTGTCACCTTGCGGGCGGTCAGGATCATCTCCGCGGCGTGTGCCGGACCAACCAGGCGAGGAAGAGCGGCCGCACCGCCCCAGTCGGGCATCAGTCCGAGGCGGACCTCGGAAAAACAGATAATGGCTTCAGGGTCCATAATACGCATATCGCAGCGAACAGCCAACTCCGCCCCGCCGCCATAAGCGTTCCCGTTCAACGCGGCAATGATCGGTACCGGCAGGGCACAGAGACGGTCAATGATCGAGCGAATACGCGTTATCAACTGTTCGACGGGATTCCGGTCATGATGTGTCACCGCTTCCACGAGGCCGGCGACCTGGGGATTGTCGAGACTGACGTCAAAACCGGCGCAAAACGAATCATTCCCCGCACCGGTGAGCACAACGACACGGGGGGCGTTCTCCTCCAACAGCTTGATAACCCTTTCGAATTCATCCCACATTGCCTCGTCAAAGGCGTTTCGTTTATCGGGCCGTTCGAAACGCGCGATAGCGATATGGCCATCATAATCCAGAGTGATCCCGTAACCCGTCATCCGTGTGCCTACCTTTCATGAGCCAATCTGCTCAGAGTGATCCGTCCAGTTTGTCGGCCACCGGCTCCTTGCAGGCCCTGCACCGCTGCGCCCCGCGGAAAAGGGGCTTGCCGCAGGAGGGACAGTGGTACCGCTGGCACTCGGCCCGCGCCCATTCAACGCTCCCCTCCTCGTCCCCGTGCACGGCTGCCTGTGCCCGCCAGAGAGGGATTGTCCTTTCCATGACCCTCACGCCGGTGGCGAGGGGAAACTTCCTGATCAGGGAACAGGGCCATTCGTCACATTGATGGCAGGAGTAGAAGCCCTTCGATCTGACGCAGTCCCGTATGGGGCAGGTCGCGCAGAAGCCGTAGAGCGTGCGCGGCGGGTCCGGCTGCATGCATCCCAGGCACTCCGTTTCTTCGGGCTTCGTACCGTAGAGGTTCCCCATGACGGTTTTGAATTTCTCGTTTCCGTCTCTCGTGGCGATGTAGACGCCGCAGGCTCCGCAGTACAGGCCGCACGGGGCCATGAGGTCTCTGTTCCTGATCTCCTCCTCAGTCCAGCCTTTCATGGGATGCCTCCCTGTCCGGATTTCCGCCGCCCTTCATGTGGGGAAAAGATTAGGGGGTTTGGTGTTTCGTTCTATGGTGCTGAGAACAGACTATTTTTTCCTGAGGGCTATCTTCAGTACATCCATCATCTCGCTGACAAAGTGGAAGGTAATCTCTCCACGAACCTTCTCCGGTATATCTTCGAGATCTTTCATGTTCCACTTGGGGAGAATAATGGTCTTGATACCGGCCCGGTGGGCGGCGAGGACTTTTTCCTTAATCCCGCCCACGGGGAGAACTACCCCCCGCAGGGTAATTTCGCCTGTCATGGCGAGGTCTTTTTTGATCGGCCTGCCGGTGAGCATCGAGGTGAGGGCCGTCAGTATCGTTACACCTGCCGAAGGGCCGTCCTTCTGGATGGCGCCCGCGGGGACATGGATGTGGACATCCATGGTATCGAAGAAGTCGTTGTTGATCCCCAGTTCCTTCGCGTTGGAACGGA
>CAZAST010000052.1:0-11782 GCA_964487805.1 uncultured Syntrophaceae bacterium | reverse complement strand
GCCCCCCCCATCGGCAATCCCGGATGTCCCGATTTGGCTCCCTGTATCGCGTCGACCGCGAGAAAACGGATCGTGTTGATGGAAAGTTCCGCCAGTTGCTGTGTGTTCCTGTCGTCCATGCTCTCTGTCAGCTCCTTGAAAAATAAGTGAGACGCGCACGCCCGGCTCTGTGCACGATATGAAAATGTGTGAGGGGGAAAGGCCCCGCTGGAAGCAGCCGTCCACAAGGGGAACTACTACTTGATCACGGGTCAATTCTCAAGAAAAATGTATGGCGGACCGGAGGCGAATCAAAGAGAAGGTTACGGTGCATCGCGGAATTCCGCTATCATCACGGTGTGGTCGGAAGGCTTTTCAGCGCGCCTCGGTTTCAGATCGATCCGGCAGTCAAGAGAACGGTCGGCCATGGTTTTGGTGGCGAGGATATGATCGACCCGCCACCCCAGTCCCCGGTCAAGGGATGCCGGGACCCGGTAGTCGAAAAAGGCGAACTGCCCCGCCTCCCCCGGATGGTGCTTTCTGAAGACGTCCAGAAGACCCCATGATGTGAACGAGTCGAAGACCTCCCACACCTCCGGCGTGAAATCGACATGCCCCATGAGCCGTTTGGGATCGTGGACATCGATCTCCTCGCGGGCGACGTTGAGGTCGCCGCAACAGACCAGCGGGTCATCGGGCGTATAGTGGCGTTCCAGAAACGAGCGAAGGCGCGAAAACCACTCAAGCTTGTACCGGAACTGGGGAAGTTCCCTGTCGCGTCCCTGGGGAACGTACAGGTTCAGAACCGTTACGCCGGAAAAGACCCCCCGTATGAGTCGGTCGGTATCGAGGGGCTCCGCATCGTCCAGGCCGAAGGCCACATTCTCCGGTTCTTCCAGCGAGGCGATTGCCACACCATTAAAGCGTTTCTCCCCGCTGAAGACGACATGGTACCCGGCCTGCGTGAACTCATCCACGGGGAATTTCGCGTTTTCAACCTTCGTCTCCTGCATGCACAGGACATCGGGGCGGTTCTCCCGCAGCCAGGGGATGATGATGTGGAGGCGGGACCGTATGGAATTGACATTGTAGGTGGCAATCGTGAACATGGCGTCTCCAGTTCGTTCGCGCTTAACTGCGCGAGAGCCCTCTCACGCGGGCATGAGGGTCTTCAGGATATCCTCCTTGCCGATGACCCCCACCAGCTTTCCCTCATCGATGACCGGCACTGTGTGTATGTTGTGTTTCACCATCAGCGTGGCTATCTCTTCCAGTTCCGTGTCGGGACCGACCGTTATCAGATCCGTCGACATGGCCTCCCCCACGGTGACCGCGGCCATCTTCTTGAGCGCCTTTTCGATATCCCTCTGAGAGGTCAGAGGGATCAGGCTGTCGAGGAGGATAAAATAGGAGGGGATGGGGATCTTTTTCTGCTGGGTAACGAGATCATCCTGACAGATGATTCCTTCCAGACGTCCCTCTTGATCGACAACGGGCAGACCGTTGATATGGTGCTCGAGGAGCAGCCGGGCAGCCTGGACAATCTCCGTCTCGGGATGAACCGCGATGACCTCCTTCGTCATGATGTCTCCTGCCTTGAGCATAGGGGCTTTCTCCTTTCTCTCTCATGTTGCCGTGTCGGGCGTGGAGTTAAATGTACCACAGTCCCGCCTGATTGTCCCGCGGCAGTTTCCTACAAAGGCGCCTGCGTTTTGAGATTGTCGACCGCTCCGGAGATCCCGATAACAACCAGGCAATCTCCGGCCATCACCTGCTCCGCGGAACTGATGGATGTGATCTGGTCCTTGCCTCGCCTGATTCCGATCAGATTCACTCCGTAGGTCTGACGAAAGCGAAGCTCCGCAAGTGTCCGACCTGCAAGTTTTGAATCATCGGCAACCATAACTTCCGCAATTTCAAACCGGTCTCTGTCCCCCTGAGCATTGCTCGTTTCAAATTCATTCAGAGCCCTTTCGGCGTCTTTTAATCCGTCGGGAGGTCCCATAATAAGAAGGCGGTCTCCCGGGTAAATCCTGAAATCGGGATCAGGATCGTAATGAACCTGCCCGCCCCGACTTACAGCAAGAATGGATATCCCGATCATGGACCGTAGGGGGATATCCCGTATGGTCTGCCCGGCGACAGTGGAGTCCGACTTGATACGCACTTCAAGAAACGAAATGGGCCAGTTGACCTTTTCCGGGAGAAAATCCATGGCGTAGGTCAAGGCATCGGCCGCCTGTTCCGTCGCGTCGGCAAACGGCCGAAGCACCAGATGGACGCCTTCCTTTTCATATTCACGGGCCTCTTCTTCGTCAGTGGCCGTGAGAGCCAGTTTGCCACCGTACTCCTCTTTTTTGAGATTATGGATAAGAGCCAGATTCATCTCTTTCGACCGGGCCGTACTGACCACCCATCGCGCTCTGCTCAACGGCAGGTGCTCGTGAATGTCAGGGTCGGCGATATCTCCATATACAACCGATAACCCCCGCTGACGCCATCTATCCAGTGCGCTGGGATCAAAATCAACACCCAGTACGGATTTACTGCGCCGTAACAGATATTCCGCAATCCCGCTCCCGTAATTACCGAGTCCCGCCAAGATGACATCCACCGATATCCTTTTCCCGGGGGTGTCTATGGCGGCTTCCCGATATGGATTACGCCGTTCAAATATCTTTAACGGTACGGACAGCAGGTGGTACAGCTGGTCGGAATACAGAATCATGTATGTGGAGGTAAAAATCGTTACGACACCCACAAGGGTGATAAGGCCCATGGTTTGATGGGTAATGTGGCCGATGCTCAAACCCAGGGCGGCCACAATCAGAGAAAACTCGCTGATTTGAGCAACCATAAGCCCGGCGAGAAAACCGGTCCGGCGCCGGTATCCCATATATCCCATAATGATGAGAACGATCAGTGGGTTGCCGATCAAAACAAACAGGGAAAGAATGAGGGATGACCACAGATGGGCTCCAATCATGGACCACTCAAGACGCGCTCCAAGATCGATAAAGAAAAAGAGGAGAAGAAAATCCCTGAGACCTGTCAGCCGTGCCCCGATGGAATCACGGTATTCGGTGGATGCCAGCGAAACCCCGGCAAGAAACGCCCCTACCTCTTTGCTGAACCCGAGCAATTCACTCCCTGCGGCAAACAGAATCGCCCATGCAATGGCGAACAGGGTAAGCAGCTCCAGTGAGTGCGCAAGGCGTCTGGTCAAAGAGGGAAGGACATATTTCATGAGCAGGGCCACCATTCCCAGCATCCCGAAACCCTTGGCAAAGATAATCAACGTCGAAACAACCGCCGATCCTGACCCGTCTATCGATGTGCCGAAAGTGGTGAGAAGGACCAGGGCAAGAATGGCGGCTATATCCTGAACGATCAGAAAACCCACCGCTATTTGACCGTGGAGGGAATCGATTTCTTTTTTGTCGGACAGGAGCTTGACGATGATGATTGTACTTGAAAACGTCAGAGCGACAGCCACATAGGCGGCGTTGAGGATGGACATGCCCAGGGAGATCGAAATGATGAAACCGATGATGGATGTAAAGATGATCTGCCCCAGCCCCGTAGCAAGGGCCACCGGACCGGTTATGCGGATCAGATGCAGATCAAGCTTGAGGCCGACGATGAACAGCAGAAGGGCGATGCCGATCTGCGCCAGCAATTCGATCTGCTGGTGGCTTTGAATGATCCCCAGAGCCGAGGGCCCTGCAAGAATCCCCGCTGCAAGGAACATAATGATCAACGGTTGGCGCAATTTCTGGCCGATGATTCCAATGAAAGTGGCGAGGCCCAGGATGGCGGCGAATTCTACGAATGTGCTTCCCGAAATCACGTATCACAACTCCCCTGTGTAAGATGAATCAGCGATATACACCCGCACGGCACTTGTCTTTCCCGGCTCGGCCCGAGCGGCATTTTTCCGATTATCCATTCCACGTTCTCGGGTACCAGGGCAGAGCCACTTCTGAATGTATGCTTATCATTCCGGTGGGATTATTTCAAAGATATTGTACGGATCGGAATACCGGCACGGGGTCTCGGCACGCGAAAACTTGCAGGACTTGTGAAATTCCTGTAAAATGCGCCCCAAATCACCCGGTAAGGAGGACATATGAAGGCGCTGGTCGCGTATTACTCACAAACAGGCAACACGGAAAAAATCGCCCGTGCGATATACGATGCCATCCCGGTAGCAAAAGAGATCAAACCCGTCGATGAGGCGGAGAGCGCCCAGGGCTACGATATCATATTCTGCGGATTTCCGGTTCACGCCCACAGCGTACCGGGTAAGGCTCAGCCTTTTATCACAGGACTCCCGGCGGGGCAGAAAATCGCCTTTTTCTCGACACACGGCTCCCTGCGCGGCGGCCATCTGCCGAAACAGGCATTCGAGGAGGCCATCGGCCTTGCCCCCAGGGCAACCGTACTTGGTCACTTCGGCTGCCGGGGCCGCGTGGATCCGAAGATCATCGACGCCCTGATGAAAAAAATGGAACACCGGGCGTGGGCCGAAGAGGCCCAGAGCGCGGCCGGGCACCCCGATGCGGGGGATCTCGAAGACGCCAGGACGTTCGCGGAGGAGATGTTTGCCAAGACCCGCTCGTAATCGCCCGCGTATTACCGATCGGATGCGCGGATTCCGGAGCGCTCAAGGGAAGCACCCGACCAGGCAGAGCATCTCTTTCCCCGTTGACTTTATTATTCTTTTGTCCTAGTCTGCAGGAGATTTACGAGGAAGAGCCGCCGCAATCTTCATCCAGAGGTACACAACCCGAGTGAAAGGCATTGTTTCATGAAATCACCAGAGGAATATCTGGACAAGGCGCGCATCATTTCGAGGCTATACGAACTGATCAATTCTCTTACCGAAGAGCAACATCTGTTGTTACTCAAACAACTCTTGCGGGACAATCTGCCGAATCACATCTTCAAAATTCTGCTCGATATGCCCGGACAGCAGCGGGCAATGGTTATGAATCAGATTGAAGAGATGGCGAAGAGAGATATCCTCTGGGATGAAGAAAAGGGGAATATCGTCGACATTAATACGCGTCAGGGTTCGAGAAAACCCTGCGTTATTCATGTCGATTTTTCAACGGAAGGTTACTCCGCCCAGGAGCTGATCAGCAATATCAGTATCGGTGGCGCCTTCATCGAGACCGAACAACTCCTCGTGCCAGGCCAGCAGGTTTCTCTCTCCTTTTCGGTTCCCGATTTTGAAAAAACATTTGATCTGTCCGGCCAGGTCGTCCGATGCGACGATCAGGGAATAGGCGTCAAGTTCAGCAGTCTTACGGACAAGCAACAGGAACTCATGATGTCCTTCATTGAAAGCATGGACAAGACATAAAACGATCCCCCTTTTCTTATGTGGTTATTCTGCAGGACGAAGGGCATCGTCTCAGTCATGGTGTTTTCAACGCCACCACACTTTTTTGAAGGGTTTGAATACGGCATCCGGAACAAAGGACACCCCTGACAGAAAAAAGGTATAAGACGATGAATACACGACTGACCGAGATGATGGGAATCGATTATCCAATTGTGTGCGGCGGCATGATGCGGCTGGCCTATCCGCCCCTGTGCGCGGCGATCTCAAACGCCGGCGGCCTGGGGAACCTGACCGCTGCCATGTACGAAGACAGGGAGTCGTTCCGTGGCGCCATTACAGAAACGAGGCGTCTGACGGACAAACCCTTCATCGTGAACGTGACGCTGCTCCCTTCCATCGGAGTCTCCGACGACCGGTACGCCATGTACTTCGACACCCTTGCCGCAGAGCGGGTGGCAGCGGTGGAAATCAGTGGAACACCCATGCACCGTTATAAGAACGGCGTCTACCTCAAGAAACTGAAGGACGCCGGGGTCAAGCTGTTTCATAAGGTCGGATCGGTACGGCACGGGAAATCGGCCGAGAAGGCGGGATACGATGCCGTTTTCGCCGCAGGCGTGGAGGAGGGGGGACATCCTTTGAACGAAAACGTCGCCACCACCGTCCTGACACCTCGTATGGCGGAAGAACTTTCCATCCCGGTGATAACCGCGGGAGGGATGGCGGACGGCCGGGGGCTTGCCGCCGCCCTCTGCCTGGGAGCGGAAGGGATCATGATGGCGAGCCGTTTCATCAATACCCGTGAGTGCATGGTACACGAGAAAGTCCACGAGGAACTGATCCGTCGTCATGAGAACGAGACGGTTCTGTACGGAAATTCCATCGGTCTGCAGGGACGGGCGCTGCTGAACGAATCCATTCGAGAGGTCCTGAAGATCGAAGCGCGGGGGGGCGGTCTGGACGAAATCATCCCGCATATTGCGGGAGCCCTGGGGGATGAAATCTGGCAGAAAGGAGATGTGGAGAGAGGGCTGCTTGCAGTGGGGCAGTCCATCGGCCTGATCCACGATGTCCTCACCTGCAAAGAGCTCCTTGACGGCATCGTGCGGGACGCGGAGGCCATCCTGAAGAATAATCTCAGGAGGTTTTCATAGGCGCGGAGTGAACCGGTCGTACGTTTTATCTGCACAGACCCCCGTTCTGAGCAAAAACCTGTCATCAGACAACTGACATCACCTCCATCGTGTCGAAAGATTCCATTGATATAATGTCACAAATCCTGTACTGTTCTATCCGATAATACTTTTCTCCCGTTGCGGCTCCGGATGAACCTGACTCCTGCTCGTAACTCCTGACATCCTCCTTCTCTCCCCGACATGAACATCTGCCTCGATGACGCTGTTATTTTTGAGGATTTTCAAACAGTACAATTCTCATGGCGAGGGATAAACATGGCTCCAAGAAAAGAAAGGACGCACGATACCCTTGAAGGACTGAAGATCGGCGTGAAGGTCCGGGAACTGAGGGAAAAGAGGCGCTATACGCTCCAGGACCTGGCGACAAAGGCGGGTCTTGACCGATCGGTCCTGGAAGAGATCGAAAACGGCGCGGTCATCCCTCCTGTCGCAACCCTGATCAAGCTGGCCCAATCCCTGCGGGTCAGCATGGCCTACTTCTTCGAAGAGGTTTCCGGAGAGGTCAGGATCTCCGTAACCCGCGCCGGAGAACGCGTGAGGATCGAGCGGCGGCCTCATCACCACCAGGGCGAGGTGGACTACATCTACGAATCGCTGGAGACCCAGAAACCGGACAAACACATGGAGCCGCTCTTCGTCGAATTTCAGCCCATGGATACGGGGGAGATGGTCTTCGTCAACCACCCCGGGGAGGAGTTCCTCTATCTCCTCGACGGAACCCTGGAGTTTCGGACGGACGACCGGCTCGAGATTCTCCACCCCGGCGATTCGCTCTACTTCGAATCGGAGATCAACCACAGTTTCAGGGGGCTCGAGGGCAAACCGGCCACCGCCGTGGTTGCCGTCTGGAGCCGATCCGGCCAAAGGGAAAGAAATCAATGATCGAAATCCGCTTCCACGGTCGCGGCGGTCAGGGAACGGTCGTCGCGGCGATCATCCTCGCCAAGGCATTCTTCCGTGCGGGACAGCAGGTCCAGACCTTCCCCGTTTTCGGCGTGGAGCGGCGGGGAGCGCCGGTGGAGGCCTATCTTCGGCTGGACGACAGGAAAATCCTGTCGAGGACCAACGTATACACCCCCGATCATGTCGTCGTCCAGGACCGGACCCTCCTCCAGAACATCGACGTCACACGGGGTCTGAAGCCCGGCGGATGGATACTGATCAACGCCCCCGATTCCTTTGACGGGGAGGGGTCCTTTGGGGGTTTCTCCGTGGCCGCCGTCGACGCGACCCGAATCGCCCTGAAACACAAGCTGGGGAGCCGCACCCACCCCATCGTCAATACCGCGATGATCGGGGCTTTCGCCTCCCTCCTCGGGATGCCCCCCCTCGATGATATCGCCCAAGCTATCGGAGAGGAGATCACCATTGCGACGGAATCGAACATCCGGGCCGCCGAAGACGCCTCCAGGGCGCTCCGGCGACTGGAACGGACAGGGGGGGACCATGGCTGAAAAGACTGATACCCCAGCGGTATCCCTCTTCATCCCCCGCTCGTACCTGACCACGGAGGGGAACAAAACCGGTTCGTGGCGGTTTCTCCGGCCCCGCTACGAGGAAAAGACGGCCCCCTGCAGCGCCGCCTGCCCTGCCGCCGAAGACATCGGGAGAATCGAGATGCTGGCCACGCAGGGACTGTTCAAGGGCGCGTGGGAGACCATTCTCAGGGAAAATCCCTTCCCGGGCATCTGCGGCCGCGTCTGCTTCCACCCCTGCGAGGATGCCTGCAACCGGGGCTCCTTCGACGAAGCCATCGCCATCCACGTGCTGGAACGGTTCCTCGCCAACACGGCGCGCCGGGGCGCCTTCAAGCCGGAGATGGGACAGCTCCCCCGGAAAGAGAAAAAGATCGCCGTCATCGGCGCCGGTCCCGCCGGCCTGTCGGCGGCTTACTTTCTCGCGCTCCTCGGTTACCGGGCCGACGTCTTCGAGGCGGAGGACGAAGCGGGGGGAGTTCTCAGGTGGGGCATTCCCCTCTACAGGCTCCCCCTCCCGATCCTGCAGGAAGAAATCCGCCGGATCGAGGAGCTCGGCGTCCGGATACAGACGGGGAAATCTCTCTCCGAGCGGGATGTGCATGCCCTCGCCGGAGAGTACGACGCCCTCTTTATCGCCTGCGGCCACGGCCGGCCGGCCGAACTCGGGATCCCCGGAGAGAAGTCCGAAGAGGTCCAGGACGGCCTCTCCTTCCTCCGCCAGGTCCGCGAAGGAACGGTCAGCGCATGCAGCGGGCGGGCGGCGGTCATCGGTGGGGGAAACGCCGCCATCGACGTGGCCCGCTCCGTCATCCGCCTCGGGGGAGAAGCGATGATCATCTATCGCCGCAGGCGCCGGGACATGCCCGCCTTCGGTGAGGAGATCGCCATGGCCCTCGACGAGGGGGTGGAGCTCCGGGAACTGCTCGCACCTGTATCAATCAAGAGTTCCGACGGCGGTCTCGCCGTGGAGGTGTGCCCCATGAAGGTCGCCGGGACCGATGCCGACGGGCGGGCTCACGTCGAACCGGAGGGGGAGCAGACGAAGGAGATCAGGGTCGACCGCCTCTTCACGGCCGTCGGAGAACGGGCCGGAGAGGCATGGTACGAGCCCCCCGATGCGGGCGACGGCATCCTGCGCCTGAGCCACTGCGTCGTGGAACGGAAGACCGGGGGTCTCTTCGTGTACGGCGGCGACCTGACGAATGCGACAAAGAGCGTCGCCCACGCCGTGGCGTCGGGGAAGGAGGGGGCCATGGCCCTTGACACCCTCTTTGCGGAGGGGATCGAAGCGGTCCCGCCGAGGCTGGCGGCGTGCCGCGTCGGTCAGGAGGGCGCCCTGTCGATGGAGATCTACAGGGAGGGCCCCCGGAGTGAACGCAGCCCCCACGTCGTCACCTCCGATGAGATCAACACGGCCTATTTCCAGTTCGATCCTCGGCTGAAGCAACCCCGTCTCCTCCGCGAAGAGCGGATTCGCTCCTTCGGGGAGGTGAATCTCAGGATATCGGCGAACCTTGCCATCAGGGAGGCGGAGCGGTGTTTCAACTGCGGGCTGTGCAATCAGTGCGACAACTGCTACCTCTTCTGTCCCGATCTGGCCGTGAAGAAGGACTCCGGTCCCCTGGGAAGGCATATCGATTACGACTACTGCAAGGGGTGCGGGGTCTGTGCCGTCGAGTGCCCGCGCAACGCACTGATCCTGGAGGAGGAGGCGTATGAAGAAGGTGATTGAGGGGAGCCAGGCCGTGGCCGAAGCGGTCCGCCTGGCCCGGGTCAACGTCATCTCGGCTTATCCGATCACTCCTCAGACGCACATCGTTGAGACCCTCTCCGGGTTCTGCTCCGACGGAACTCTGGACGCCCGGTTCCTGAAGGTCGAGAGCGAGCACTCCGCACTGGCTGCCCTGATCGGAGCGGCGAGCAGCGGCGTGCGGACCTTTACGGCGACCTCATCGCAGGGGCTGGCCCTGATGCACGAGCTCCTGCACTGGGCATCGGGAGCTCGCCTTCCGATCGTCATGGCAGAGGTAAACCGCGCCCTGGGACCGGGATGGAACATATGGACGGACCAGACGGACAGCCTCGCCCAGCGGGATACCGGCTGGATACAGCTTTACTGCGAAGACGGACAGGAGACCCTGGACACGACGCTCCAGGCCTTTTCCCTGGCGGAGCAGGTCAATCTCCCCGTCATGGTCGTCCTGGACGCCTTCTATCTCTCCCACACCTACGAGCCGGTGGACATTCCGGAGCAGGAGGCCGTCGATCGATTTCTCCCTCCCTTTGCCCCCCGCTTCCAGCTCGATACGGCCAATCCCTGCGCCTTCGGGTCGCTGGTGACACCGGACAGGTACATGGAGATGCGCCGCAGCATCGCCGCGGGGATGGAGGCTGCGCTGGAGTTGCTCCCCGAGGTGGAAGAACGGTTCAACGGCATCTTCGGGCGCCGCTGGGCCGCCATCGAGCCGGTCCGGTGCGACGACGCCGAGATCATCCTCGTCACATCGGGCACCATGACGAGCACCTGCCGCGCACTGATCGACGATCTCAGGGAACAAGGAGAAAAAGTGGGCCTCCTGAAGGTCAAACTCTTCAGACCCTTCCCCGTGGAAAAAATCCGGAGAGTTCTCGCCCCGGCACGGAAGGTTGCCGTCATCGACCGGAATTTTTCCTTCGGCGCGAGCGGGATCTTCGCCCAGGAGATCCGGGCGGCCCTGTGCAACACCCCCGGGCATCCGCCCGTATTCGGGTTCATCGCCGGGATCGGCGGCCGTGACGTCACAAAGGGGGTCCTGGAAGGGATCTACCGGCAGACCGTGGAGTCGGACCGGCCGGAGCGGGAGGATATCTGGATCGGTCTCAAGGAGGTGCCTGATGCGCTTGAACATCCCTGAACAGGATTACATGTACTCCGGGCACGTGGGGTGCCCCGGCTGCGGGGCCGCCATCGCCATGAAATTCTTCCTCAAGGCCATGGGGGAAAAGACCATCATCGTCCTTCCCGCCTGCTGCTGGTCGATCATCGCAGGCCCCTACCCCCAGTCGACCCTCCAGGTCCCCCTGATCCACTCCGCCTTTGAAGCGGGGGGGGCCGTGGCGAGCGGCGTCCGTGCCGCGCTGGACGTGAAAGGGGACCGGGAGACGGTCGTCGTCACCTGGGCGGGCGACGGGGGAACCTTTGATATCGGGTTCCAGGCCCTGAGCGGGGCCGTCGAGCGGAATGAGGATTTCATCTATGTCTGCTACGACAACGAGGCCTACATGAACACGGGGATCCAGCGCAGTTCCGCCACCCCGTACGGCGCGTGGACCACCACCACCCCCGGCATTCAATGGAAAAGGGGGCGCAAGAAGAACATCGTCGAAGCCCTCGCCGCCCACCGCATCCCGTACGTCGCCACGGCGAGCATCGCCTTTCCCGAAGACCTGGTCAGAAAGGTCAAAAAGGCCCGGGAGACACGAGGCTCACGATTCCTCCACATCTACACGACCTGCCCCACCGGATGGCGGATGCCCTCGGAGACATCAATCAAAATCGCACGGATGGCCGTGGAACTTGACGATGTCCTTGATACCGATCGTCTTGTCCTCGATCGAGTAGCGACCCAGCGCGCTGTCCGTATCACGCACGCGGATCGGCGTGTTGTACTTCGCGTTGGCCATCCAGTCGGGATAGTACCAGGTTGTGGCACCTTCCGAGGACGTAGGGGTCTCGGATGGCACCGAACATTGGTTGCAACCGCAGAAGAACATCGGCAGCAAAAAAAACATGTTCAAAA
>CAZAST010000051.1:980-11805 GCA_964487805.1 uncultured Syntrophaceae bacterium | reverse complement strand
CGATTGATCTGGTTCGTTCCTTCGAAAATCTGGGTCAGTTTGGCGTCACGCATTAATTTTTCGACCATGGACCCTTTCATGTATCCGGAACCGGCAAGAATCTGAACCGCATCGGTTGTAACTTTCATTGCAGCGTCGGTTGCATAGAACTTGGCCATTGCCCCTTCCGTGGTACAGCGCATGCCCTGATCCAGCATCCATGCAACTTGTAAATACATCGCTCGTGAAGCCATGATGAGCGCATTCATATCCGCCAACATAAAATGGACACCCTGGAAATTTCCTATTTTCTGTCCAAACTGAACCCGCGTGTTTGACCAATTCACAGCCTCATCCAACGCCTTTTGTGCAATACCGGTACATACCGCCGCGATATTCACGCGGCCCCGGTCAAGCGCCATCATGGCCAGCTTAAATCCCTGGCCTTCCTCACCGATCAGGTTTTCTTTTCCTACTTCGACATTTTCGAAAAAGAGTTCCGCAACGTTCAGCGCACGGTGTCCCATCTTGTTTTCAATCCGGCCCACCGTAATTCCCGGCGTGCTTCTCGGAACCGCGAAACAGCAGATCCCCTTTGTTCCCAGGTTTTTATCGATCGTTGCGAACACACAGAGCAGATCGGCATACGCCCCATTGGTAATGTAGCATTTCGAACCGTTTATGATGTATCTGTCGCCTTTCTTTTCCGCCGTGGTTCGCATAACAGCCGCGTCAGATCCTGCTTCGGGCTCGGTGAGACAAAAACAGGCGCTTCGATAACTTCTGCACATATCCCCCAGAAACTTTTTCTTTTGCTCCTCCGTCCCCCCGAGAAGGATTGCCCCCGTAGCAAGGTGTGATATGCTGATCTGCTGTCCGATTGCACAGCATTCATAATTCATGGCTTCCGTCACGATGTAATGCTCCACATAACTCATTCCGGAACCACCATACTCCTTCGGAATGTTTGTATACATCAATCCGCTTTGGTGAGCCTTCTTGAGAATTTCCTCCGGATAGGTACCGTCCTGGTCATACTCAATTGCCACCGGTCTTATTTCTTTTGCCGCAAAGTCTCGTGCAAAATCCAGCAGACATTTTTGATCTTCACTCAAACTGAAATCGATCATCCGGGCTTCTCCTTTCTTGGGAAAAATAAACGCTTGCATACCCCTTCCCGTGGAGGGGGCAATTATCCTGTGTGGAGGCTTGAATCCAATTACCGATCAGAAACTTTATTCCATGCCGGGAGATTGTAAGTGACGCGCAAATGTATATCAATGAAAAAAAGAGGCAGAGACCAAATCATAAAAGGACACAAGGAAATCGGGAAAAGCGCAGGAACGACGTCTCACAGAATGAACGCTATGGGATATGCTATTGTAAAGAGGAGAACGCCACTTGATCCGTCGAGAATGCGGCCAAGTCCCGAATATCCGGACATGAGAAGGACAGTAAACAGGGTTTTGAAAGCGTCCGCACACCATCGTATGGCGAGCGGACTGACGGTGCCGTTGGCATGGAAAGCATCACAGCGCGGGGTCTCATTCGGCTTCTTTGGTCCCGCGGCCGTGCGTTTTGCTTTCAATATCCGCCTCATTTTTCAGTTCCTTCGCGAGGCGCCGATCGATATTCGCCATGTGGGCTTCATGCTCCGCGATATCCGTCAGCACATCTCCGACGGCCAGTTTCTCGGCCACATCGTCAAGACGCTCGGCGGCGATCTTTTCATAAACGGCATTCCCCAGCTCAGCCAGGCGCCGGGTGATGACCAGCTCCAGTCTGGCTTTCTCACGTCTCAGCCGCGTGAGTTCTATCCCTTCGCCGGCCTTCTCGGTGATAGCATGAACGGCCGACAGGGCCGCGTCGAACCCCTCTTCCATTCCTCTCTGTACCCTGTCCCATAACTTTACGGCTTCTTCCTTCATTCTCGTCACCTCCCCTTTTTCATGGAATGTTTCTCACGTCAGGAGTCACATATACCACAACCGTGACATAGGCATTATTCAGGCCGATATCCCCCAGGGGCAATCGTATTTCAGTTCCGTTCGTGACGTGGGGGGGGATACTCAGCGAAAATGTCCGTTCCGACCGGATTCGTCCGTACCCGTTGCACCGGGGGCAGAAGAAATGATCCCACAAGCCGGATCCCCCGCACCGGGGGCACGGCTCCCATACCGGAATGGTAACAGGGTACAGACCTCCGTGTGAAGCTTCTTCCGTGGAAAGTATCGCCTCAAAATAGAGGTCCTTTTCTCGGTTGCGGCCGGACAGATCAAAAAATCCGGGCAGAAACCCCTCGAGGAATTCGTCGACGGATGACGAAAACAGATCCTCGATCCTGTCCAGACGGGCCGTCCGGTCTTGTACGATATCAGGAACATGTCTTATTCTGAGCGACGAGCCTTCCCTCTCAAGTTCAGCGTCGTACTGCTTCCTCTTCGCTTCGTCGCTCAAAGTCTCATAGGCGTCTCTGATTTCCAGGAATTTTCCGGCGCTTTCCTCATTCCGGGTCACGTCGGGATGATATTGTTTGGCAACCGTTCGATACGCCTTTTGAATCTTATCCCGGTCGGCACCTCTGCCGACCCCCAAAACAACGTAATAGTTCCGCATGGTCATTCCCCCGGAGCGTGAATGTCAATGCGTGCCGCTGCCGGCATACGGATTGGGCGGGTGATGAAGAGATTCCTCGTCCGGGGAATCGTACATCACCCACTCCCTTTTACCTCAGCGGCGCCCGAATACCCATGGCTATGCTGTCTTCACTTGTATCTGACGCGGCTTCGCCGCCTCCACCTTGGGAAGCCTCAAACGAAGGACCCCGTCCTTCAATTCGGCGTCTATCTTCGCCTGGTCGATAACCTGCGAGAGTCTGAACTGCCGGTAATATTTCCCCGTATTGTACTCTCTGATCACATCCACCTCCTTAGCTCCCTCGGGCGGCTGCACGTCGCTGTCAAGGGTGAGCACATTTTCGTGGAGATCGATGTTCAGTTCTCCCGCCTTCACGCCGGGCATGTCGGCCAGCACAGTGATTTCCTTGTCTGTTTCAAATATGTCCACGGCAGGCGTGAACACCAGCCCCGGCTTTGTCTGCTCCGCGGGGGTGGTTACTTCCGCCTTCTCTTTTGCCTGAAGGGCTTTGCTTTCGGCATCTGTCATGGTGCATTCCTCCTTTCCTTCTTACGTTGGCTTACGATGTTTTAACGGTGATCTGTTTCGGTTTTGCCGCTTCCGCTTTCGGCAAAACCACCGTGAGGAGTCCGTCCGCGCAGCGCGCATCCACCTTGCCCGTATCCACCTGAGTGGGGAGGGTGATGATCCGGCTGAATTTACCCGACTCCCGTTCTCTCCGGTGATATTGAGCCTTTTCATCTTCCACGGGGAGTTTCCTTTCTCCGGAAATGGAGAGGCTGTCCCCCGTCACGGAGATATCCAGCTCCGTCGCCTTGAATCCGGAAAGCTCGGCCCGGACGTAGTAGTTGTCCTTATCCTCAGTGACATTCATCAGAGGAAACACGCCTGCTGAGGACGCGTCCACGATCCCCCGTGAAAGACCACCACTGAGCAGTTCCATCTGCCTCCTCATTCGTTCCAGTTCCGCGAAGGGAGACGCCCAGCCCCATGCGGGCCACTCGGTTCTTCTGGTTAGCAACATGATTCTTTCCTCCTTTCATGACTGTTTGCATCTTTTCTTTTTTAAAGCAAAAAGCCCCAACACAGCATCCTAAAATCCGAAAAGAGCGACTTTGATCAGCCATTATCAGAGCTTTTCAGGGATCATCGATCGATATCCTGATAAAAAGGTAATCAGCATTTTGAGATTGTCAAGATGGAACGCTGACGGTGCGCGGGCATGAAGGAATGAATTCTCCGTCTTGACAATGAAAAATTGATGATTAGCATTAACAACGCTATGGGATGCGCCAGCATTATGCTGAAGCCCTCATGTTTCCTGGCGGCGTGATTTCCGGCAGCGAGAGCGTATCCCTGATGCTGGACGGGGGGTCGTTTCCATGAGCAATATCCTGCGGGCGGTTTATGATGCTGCTCAGGCGGCTACCTCACCTCGACATATGTCACACAGCGGATCATTTCATTCTCTCGTGAATATGGCCGCCGCTCATTCTCCGTTTCACCGGAAACGGTGACACGGTTGCACAACAAAAATAACGTAGGAGGATTGGCGCTGTGAGAGGAATACAGAACATTATTACAAGACATTTCATGATAATGATCATGGGGGCATTGCTGTGCGGGATGGTCCTGTTTGTACCTTCCGCATTCGCCGATACGGAAAAGACCTTGCCCCCCCGTCATATCCTGGTAGCCCCCGAGTATCCGAGCGTGGTCGTACCCGCGGGAGAAAACGTGAGCGTCGACCTGACGGTCCGGAACGGCGGCAGGCAGGGCGAGATTATTGATATTTCCATGCCGACGGTTCCGAAGGGATGGAAAGCCTGGATTAAAACGTACAGCTTCAAAGTGAACGGAGTGTTCGTGGAAAGCGACAGCAGTAAGAGTCTGACCATCAAGGCCGAACCTGAAAAAGGAACCGGGGTCGGGACATATGTTTTCCCCATCAGGGCGAAGACCCGGGACGGACGCTTAACCTCGGCGAGCGAGTTGATCGTCACCGTCGAGGAAAAGGAGAAGGAGGAAAAAAAGGCCGAAGGGATCAATATCACCACGTCCTATCCGGTTCTGAAGGGCCCCACGGACGCCAAATTCGAGTTTTCCATCGAAGTGCAGAACAAAACCGACGCAGAGGGGGTCTTCAATCTCGCCTATGAGGGCCCCAAAAACTGGGACGTCAACTTCAAGCCTTCCTACGAAGACAAGTATTTCTCCAGCCTGAGAATCAAAGAGGATCAGAGCCAGTCCATGGCCGTCGAAGTGAAACCGTACATCCTCGCGGAACCGGGTGAATATCCCATCAAGGTGAAGGTCAATTCGGACAAGGCAAAGGGTGAGGTCACTCTGACGGTAGTTCTCACGGGGACGTACAAGCTGGATGCCGGGACCGCCGATGGGCTTCTCTCCCTGAACGCCTATCAGGGTAAACCGTCAACGATCTCCTTTTTCGTGAAGAATAACGGATCAGCCGTCCAGAACGGCATTAAATTCCTCACCTTCAAACCGGAAAGCTGGAAAGTGGAATTTACCCCTGAGAAAATCGACTCCCTCCCTCCCGGAGAGCTCTCCCAGGTTGAGATGAAGATCACGCCGGCGGAGCAGGCCCTGGTGGGCGATTATTCGGTGGCGGTCAATGTGGAAGGGGAAAAAAGCTCGAAGAACATGGAATTCAGGGTCACGGTGCGCGCTTCCACCGCCTGGGGCTGGGTTGGGATTATCATCATCGTGCTGGTCGTGATCGGTCTGGTATTCCTGTTTATTCGCATGGGGAGGCGGTAAGGATGGAGAAGGGGAAAGTCATTGAAACCTCTGGTCTCACCAAACGGTATCCTCGTCAGACGGCCGTGAACGGGCTTTCCTTCAGCGTGGAGGCAGGAGAGATATTCGGATTTCTGGGGCCCAACGGAGCTGGCAAATCGACCACGCTCCTCATGCTCATGGGACTGAGTGAACCGTCGGGAGGGTCTGCCCTGGTCTGCGGCTTCGATCCGATCCGGCAGGCCCGGGAGGTGAAAAAGGTCGTCGGCTATCTGCCGGAAAACGTCGGATTTTACAGCGATCTGGACGCGGTTGAGAGTTTGCGGTACATCGCGGATCTGAACGGAATGGACCGGGACGCGGCCTCGGAAAAAATCTCCGAGGCGCTTGAAACGGTCGGACTGACGAACGAGAAACATAAAAAGGTGGGGGCCTATTCCCGGGGCATGAAACAGCGGCTGGGAATGGCAGAGGTCCTTTTGAAAGACCCCAGGGTCATGTTTCTGGACGAGCCCACCCTGGGATTGGACCCGGACGGGGCCTCCAGGCTCATTGATCTGATCAGGTCTCTCAACAGGGAACGTCAGATTACGGTACTTCTCTCGTCGCACCACCTCAGCCAGGTGCAGAAGATATCCCATCGCGTGGGGATCATGATTAAGGGGCAAATGGTCGCGGAAGGTTCCATCGACGCGCTGGCTCAGGACAAATTCGGGGTGGACGGGAAGGAATACAGTCTGGAAGAAATATACATGAAATACTTCCAGGAGGGTTGATTATGCACGGGATTTCTGCGGTATACAGAAAGGAAATGGCGGATCACTTCAGCAGCTTCCGCTTTGTCATTCTCTTCGCCCTCATCGCCATGGTGAGTGTCATCACGAGCTACATGGCGGGGATCACTCTCAAGGAGAGCCTGGAAGGGGTTGCCAGGCCTCAGTTCGTTTTCCTCATGCTCTTTAATACCACGGGCGCCATGTTCTCCATGGTTCAGTTCGTGGCCTTTTTCGGCCCGCTCATCGGCATTGTGCTGGGCTTTGATACGATAAACCGTGAAAGGGCTGAAGGCACCCTGATTAAGATTCTCACCCAGCCCATCTTTCGGGATGCGGTGATCAACGGGAAGTTTCTTGCCGGGGTGACCACCATTACCATTATGCTGGCATCGATTGTCCTGGTGATCTCAGGCCTGGGCTTGATGCTGCTGGGCGTGGTACCCGGAGCGGAGGAGATATGGCGCCTCCTGCTCTACATTGTTATCAGCGTCTTCTATATTTCCTTCTGGCTGGGCCTGTCCATCCTCTTTTCCATCTTCTTCAGAAGCATCGCCACCTCGGCCCTGGCTTCAGTGGCACTCTGGATATTCCTGTCATTTTTCGTGTCCCTGGGAGCCAGCGTGCTGGCGGATGTGGTGGCGCCGGCCAACGCCCCGGGGGTTGACAGCGCAGAGGCGATAATAAAAAATATTCGGGTCAAGGAGGGGATTTCCCTGTCTTCCCCCATGTCGCTCTACACGAATGCGTCGGCCACTATCATCGATCCCATGAGAAAGACGACGGAGGCCCTCGTGCTGATGGGTCCCATGGAGAAGATATCGGCGGGGCGCTTTCAGAACCCCCTGCCCCTGGGTCAGAGCGTCCTCGTGGTATACCCCTTTATCATTGTGCTTATTGCCCTGACGCTGGTCTGTTTTGCCATCTCCTATCTGGTATTCATGCTTCAGGAGATCAGGACATAAGTACTCTTCGACGGCAAAACAGTACGGGAAGCTCGTGATCTTCGGATTGTTAAAGCGGAGTGTGCCGGAGTGGTCTGCCTGTCATGCGTCAGGGGCGCTTACTCATCCGGCAGCCGGTATCCCTTCTCCCTGAAGAGCTCCACACAGGCATCCACCGCCTGCGGATCGAAGGTAATTCCCCGGTTGGCGACAATCTCCTCCAGCGCCAGATCAATTCCGAGAAAAGGCCGGTAGGCGCGATACGATCCCATTGCCTCGACCACATCGGCCACAGCCAGAATCCTCGATTCAAGGAGGACATCCTCCCCGCGCAGGCCGCTCGGATACCCGCTCCCGTCGATCCGTTCATGATGCTCCAGCACCATGCGGGCGACAGGCCAGGGAAAGTCGATATTTTTCAATATGTCGTATCCGGACTGGGAATGGAGTTTTACCAGAGAGAACTCCACCTCCGACAACCGCATAGGTTTGCTGAGAATCTCCGCGGGAACGGATATCTTCCCGAGATCATGGAGGGCCGCCGCCGTACGGAGGCCGGTTATCCGCCTCTGCGACAATCCCATGTCCCGCGCAATGGCCTGGGCAAGATCGGCCACCCGCCGTTGATGCCCGGCCGTGAAAGGGTCCCGTGTTTCGACGACGCTGGCCATGGCCGTGGCCGTGGCTTCGACAGCCCTTCTCAGCCGGTCCTCAAGCTCTTTCCTCTCCGTAATATCACGGGCGATCCCCAGGATTGCTTCCGGTTTGCCGTCACGGTGCAGCAGAGAGGCCTTCGTCTCAAATTCCACAAAAGAACCCTCTTTCCGCCGTACCGAAAATTCCGTAATCTCTTTCTGAACCCCCAATCTTATAATTTCTTTGTGTTGTTGCACCGCCCGGGAAATCTGGTCCGGAGGCAGTAAATCCGATATCTTCAGGCTGGGAAGGTCATCGCGGTCATACCCGAGCAGGTCAAGGACGGCCTGATTGGCATCCAGAAATTTCCCCTTGAAATCGTAGAGGTACATGCATTCGAGCGAATGGTCAAAAAGAGTGCGAAACCGGTCCTCGCTTTCCCTGGCTGCCAGCTCGGCCCGTTTCTGTTCGGTGAGATCATCATATATGGCGACGATCTCTCCCGATGCGAGTTTGTATACGTAATTCTCCCGCCAGCCTTCAATGCGGCCGTCCCGGTAAAGGGTGGCGGAATACTGCTCGGGCGTCCCGGTTTTCCATACCCGCTGCAGGACGTCAATGAACCCCATCTCTCTGGCCCCCGGGAATACCTGTTCCAGCGACTTGCCGATAACATCCTGCCTGCGTATCTGTTCCGTTCTTTCCGCCGACCGGTTGAAATCCCTGAAGATGAAGTCATCTCCATCTCCCACGACCGCATAAATGGCGGCGGAGCTGCGCATGTTCTCGAACAGTCCTTTCAAAAGCTGTTCGCTGTCCGCAAGCGCTTCCTGCACCAGTTTGCGTTCGGTGATATCCCGGAAATTGATAATAAGGGCGTCTATTTCCGTTTCATGGAGCTGATTGCTCCCGGCCATCTCTATCCACCGCCAGGAGCCGTCCCGATGCCGGGCCCTGCATTCCGCTCTCTCGATATGTCCGGGCTCCTCCAGCAGGCGTGCAAGTCTGGCCGCTACCATGGACTGATCGTCCGGATGGGCAAACGACTCCCACCTCATCCCGACCAGCTCATCGGGCCGATATCCGAGGATGCTCTCAATGGCGTTGGAGATATACCGGCATGTGCCGTCAGCGGCAAAAAGAGCGATCGCGTCTGCGCCGATCTGCACGACCTTCCTGAAGCGCTCTTCATTGCGACTGATGAATTTCTGCACCTCCGTTCGTCCCGCCGTATACCGGGTCAGACCCCGCACGCCGACGATTTCTTCCCCTTCACGGATGGCAGTCAAGCTGATCTCTATCACCATGACACGCCCATCCGGCCGCCGGTAGCTCGCCTCGAAGGGGGCCGGCACCTCACCACCCAGCGCTCTGTGAAAGTTTTCCTGGGATCGTCCGTGGTCGTGCGGGTCCAAAATATCGAAGAAATGGAGGGTATCAAAGGCTTCAGGAGGAATACCCACTCTGCTGGCCAGTTCCCTGTTTACAAACGTGAAGTATCCGTCCCGGTTGAGATCAAAAACACCATCGCTGAGGAGATCCATGAGAGGAAGAAAGTCTCCCTCCACCGCAGGCGGTGCCCATGATTCCAGAGCTGACAGATGGCGGCGCAACGCGACCAGTTCGCTGATCAGATCCTTCTTTGTTCTTGCTTCGTCTTTCATGATGATCCGTCTTACGGGTACCAGCGCCCGGTCAGTCACCTTGTTTCATACCGAGAGGCAGTGCGTAAAAAGTAACGATATTAATCCCTTAAAGGACAATGGAAGAAACGGCTTTCGAAGGTTTCTCCTATAAGCGCTGTTTTTACTCTAGCGGTACGTGCCGCAAAGTCAAGGAAAAATAATTGTTTTTCGTACCCCATTGATTCCGGTCAACAAGACTGTCGATAAAAAGAGTGAGCAGCAATAATGTCTCGGAAGAGAAGGCGAACGACTCAAGAAGGGCTCAAGAAGAATACCGCGTGATTTCCCGGTTCCTGATACAAAAATCCGCGTTTGTTTCTTCCCATGCGTGGCGGACCATTTTCTTTGTCCGCAAGAAGGTCTTCCCTGCATTAAAAACGTATAAATATCCTCAAGTCATAGTACCCGTATGCCGATGAAGAGGGATGAAGGCGGAGCGTGTAGTGGATTCACACTGACAGATCTTGAGGCGACGGGAGCGCGGATCAAGAGTGTATCTTGATCTACAGGAGAAATAATCGTCTATGAATTTCCAGGAATATCAAAGATATCCCGTGGTGTATTGGATATTGACCCGGGTTTTTGCCGTCATCGCGAAACACATTTCCTTTGGATTCGCCGTCAGCGTTCTATCCGTCATGGGTTCCTGGTTTTCGGTACTGTACGGATTCATGCTGGTGACCAGTTTTCACCATTTTCCCCCGGAACTGGTAAGGGCAGGAGTTCTGACCGCCGGGATTACCACCGCCTTTACGACAGTCCTGCACTTCATCCATTTCGGATTATTCAACCGGCTGGGATTGGCCGGGCTTACACCGGTGCCCAGGACAGTGAACAGGGTCCTCCGCGCGGGTTTGTACGCGGACACCATCAAGAAACTGAACGATCACGACTTCATCCGTTTTGCCGATACCTACCTACGGTTTACCCTTTCAAATACCCGATACGCCTTTTTATACGCCACGTTTGTCGGGATGGTCCTGACAATCTTTGCCCTGGTGCGGTCCCATGATCCGATCGGTTCACTGTACCTTTTCCTCGGGGCCGTGCTGGGTGTTGGCATTTACACCCTCTACACATTTCTGGTTACCGATTTTCTTACCGGTCCCATGAGGGTCCTCCTCCATGAGGAGATCCGTCGAAGAGGGGTATCGATCGCACGGACAAAAGCCCTTTCCATGCAGATGTCTTTTATCATACTGGTTCTGGTGACAACCATGACCATCATCATAACGGCACTGTTCGTGAGAACCAATCATAATCATCTTGCCCCGATTCTGGTCTTTACCGGCATGACCGCGGTACTCATCGGCGTACTGCTGTATATCCACTACCTGGCAATCGATGTATATCTCCGTGAGGTTCACCGGGCATCCAGCCAGCTGGCACACGGGGAGAAAGGGTATCTTAA
>CAZAST010000051.1:0-970 GCA_964487805.1 uncultured Syntrophaceae bacterium | reverse complement strand
GTTGAGATGCGGGTATCCACCGCCAATCTCAATAAGGTAACCGCGGAACTTCTTGAATTGAGGGAGGATCTGGAAGCACGCATACAGGAACGAACCGCCGAGATCCTCGCGGCCAAGGAGATGGCGGAGGCCGCCAACCAGGCCAAAAGTCAGTTCCTGGCCAACATGTCACATGAAATACGCACTCCTATGAACGGGATCATCGGTATGACTGAAATCTTGTCTCGATCCGATCTGACCGTGGAGCAGCGAGAATATCTCTCTGTTATCGACAGTTCCGCGAACTCACTACTGGTCATTATCAATGACATTCTGGATTTTTCCAAGATCGAAGCCAACCGGCTGGAATTCAAGGAAGCTCCATTCAATCTGAGAGAGGTTATCGAAGAAGTTGCCGGGGCTGAAGCCATTGCAGCAGGGGCAAAGCGCCTGAACCTGATTGCCGATATCGAACCTCATCTGCCCCCCTCGGTGGTCGGCGACGCGCTTCGCCTGAAACAGGTGCTCTTGAATCTTGTCAACAATGCGATCAAATTTACGGAAGAAGGAGAAATTGTAGTCTCCTGCAATCTCATTGAGCAGACGGACCGTGAGTGCCGGTTTGTTTTCAAGGTGAGCGATACGGGAATCGGGATCGATGCGGATCAAAAAAGCAAACTCTTCAAGTCATTCTCACAGATCGATTCATCGATGACACGGCTGTTCGGGGGCACCGGACTGGGGCTGGTCATCAGTAAACGGCTCGTGGAAATGATGGATGGGACGATTGATGTAAAAAGCCGACCGGGCGTCGGTTCCACGTTCTGGTTCACCGCCAGGTTCAGACTCGACCCTGACGCCCCGGCAATCCACGATTACGATCCCGGCGAGTTGCAAGGTCTGAGGATACTTGTCATCGATGACAATACCACCAACCTGCAGATCATGAGAAAATACCTGGAATTCTTTCGGTGTCAATCCGATGAGACAA
>CAZAST010000050.1:0-12393 GCA_964487805.1 uncultured Syntrophaceae bacterium | reverse complement strand
TTATCCACCCTGATGGCGAGAGAGGGCATGTTGTCATCTTTTTGGGTCATAATCACCGCCTGTTTCTTATATGCTTTCAAGAATCATTGTCACCGGTCCGTCATTGACGAGAGAAACCTTCATCATGGTCCGGAATCGCCCTGTTGCCACGTTGGCAATATACCCCCTCGCCTTCTTTACAAAATGCTCGTAGAGCCGGTCAGCCTCGTCGAAACCGGCGGCGTCAACGAATGAAGGGCGTCTTCCCTTCCGGCAGTCGGCGAGAAGGGTGAACTGTGAGACCACCAGCATCTCTCCGGCCGTGTCCAGAAGGGAGAGATTCATCTTTCCGTCGGCGTCTTCAAATATCCGGAGATTGGCTGTTTTCTTGGCAAGATAATCGGCGTCCTTTTCCGTATCTCCCCGCGCAACGCCGAGAAACACCACCACCCCCTGCCCTATTTCACCGACCGTCCGGTCATCGACGGAAACCGCCGCGGAGCTGACTCTTTGCACAACAGCCTTCACCGCTCCTCCGATCTCTCCGGTTTCAGATAGCTCTAAGCCATGACGATTTTATCGCCCGCGCCGGTGATCCCCTGCGTGGCGTTTCGTGTGTCGATCACGAGTCGTGCGTGGCTGACGATATTGGCGAAATCATAGGCCGAGTGATCCGTCACGATGACCACCGCGTCGGCCTTCGCGAGGGTCTCCGGAGTAAGCGGGGTCGATTTCATGCGAAAGTCATGTTTTCGTGTCGGCCTGAGGCGCGGTATCCACGGATCGTTATAGGACACCTTCGCGCCTCTTTCCAGCAACATTTTCATGATCACATAACTCGGCGATTCCCTCTCGTCGTCAACATCCTTTTTATACGCCACACCCAGGACCAGTATCCTGCTCCCCTTCACGCTTTTTTTCTCCCTGTTCAGGGCTTCCGCCGTCTTCTCTACCACATAGGCCGGCATGGAAACATTGATCTCCCCCGCGAGATGGATAAAGCGGGTGGAAAAATCATATTCCCGTGCCTTCCACGAGAGGTAGAAGGGATCGATCGGTATGCAGTGGCCGCCGAGACCGGGGCCCGGATAGAAGGGGGAAAACCCGAACGGTTTGGTAGCGGCTGCGTTGATGACCTCGAATATATCGATTCCCATCTTATGGGCGAGAACCTTGAGTTCGTTCACCAGCGCGATATTGACTGAACGGTATGTATTTTCAAGTATCTTAACCATTTCCGCCGCTCTGGCCGACGATACGGGTACGGCGCGGGTAATGCAGCTGTACAGCGCCTGCGCCACTTCCAGACAAGCGGGGGTCACCCCCCCGATGACCTTTGGCGTGTTCGAGGCGCTGAAGGTCTTGTTCCCCGGATCCTCCCGTTCAGGCGAGTAGGCGAGGAAGAAATCGGTCCCCACTTTTTTCCGCCCCTCTTTCAGGCGGGGGAGAAGCATTTCATCCGTCGTGCCGGGATAGGTGGTGCTCTCCAGAACCACAAGCTGTCCCTTCCGCAGGCGGGCTCCTATGGTTTCCGTGGTTTGCAGGAGATACGTCAGATCAGGCTCCATTTTGTCCGTCAGGGGGGTAGGCACACAGATAAGGATGCAGTCGGCCTCTTTCAAGCGGTCGAAGTCCGTCGTCGCGTCAAACCGCTTTTTCCCGATCATCGCTGTAATCGGTTCGATGGGGACATGTTTTATATACGATTTTCCCTTAAGGAGCTTGTCTATCTTTTCGGAATCCAAGTCGAAACCGATAACCCTGAAACCGCTCGCTCCGAAATGGATCGCAAGGGGGAGGCCCACATATCCCAGTCCGATAATTCCCACCTTCGCGGTTCTATCCTCTATCATTTTGATCAATTTGGTTTTTCCGTCCACCGTCCCCACCCTATTTCATGCCATTCAGTTTTTTGAGCGCGAGAATAAGCGCCTGCGTTCCCAGTCTGCCGTGTCCCTGCGCCTTCACGGCGATGTAGAGCTGCCGCATGAGGGCGAGGCCGGGGAGCGAGAGATCGCACGCCGCCGCCTCTTCCAGTGCGATCCCCATATCCTTGATGAAATGCTCCACGTAAAAGCCGGGATCGTAGTCCCCGCGGACGATCTTCGGCCCCAGGTTATTGATCAGCCAGGAACTGGCCGCACCCTTTCCGATAACGCCGATAACCGCCTCTTCGTCGAGACCCTGTTTCGAAGCGTAGAGGAGGGATTCGCATACACCGATCATCGTACCCGCAACGAGAATCTGGTTGCACATCTTCGTGTGCTGGCCGGCGCCGGGGCCGCCCATCAGAGATACCTCTTTCCCCATTGATTGGAAGATAGGAAGGACCCGCTCGAAGGCTTCCATCTTCCCGCCGACCATAATGGCGAGCGTTGCCTCCCTCGCCCCGACATCGCCGCCGGAAACAGGGGCATCGAGGCTTGCAATCCTCTTCTGAGAAGCCGCTTCAGCTATCCGCACCGCCAGACCGGGGCTGCTTGTCGTCATATCCACTATCGTGTGGCACTGCCCGCTGGCAGACAGAATCCCCTTCTCTCCGAGATATACTTCTTCCACATCCCGGGGATAGCCGACTATAGTGAAAACGATCTCAGCGTTCCGGGCTACCTCGGCAGGGGAATCGCACCAGCGCGCTCCCCTCTCAATAAGTCCCTGCGCCTTTTCCCGCGTCCTGTTGGACAGGAAAAGATCATGCCCCGCGTCACGGACGTGACCCGCCATGGAACAACCCATGACGCCTGTGCCTATCCAGCCGATTTTCATGACAGTATGCCCTTTAAGAATGGAAAAATACGGTCCATAAAATTTTTCCCTGATCTATCAGATGCCGGGAAAAACATCAATGTATTTTAAGAACCCCTTGATTTTATAAAGAGGTTCAGATAGCTACGGGGCATGTCGAAACGGATACTCCTCATTAACCCCTGGATACATGATTTCGCGGCCTACGATCTCTGGGCCGCCCCCCTGGGGCTTCTCACGCTGGGCTCCATCCTGCGTGAAAACGGCTATGATGTGTCTCTGATCGACTGCCTGAATCCCTTCCACCCTGCCCTTGGTCCTTACAGCGGAAGTAAACCCCTGAAGCGAACCCCCTCCGGGAAGGGGACCTTCTACAAGGAAGAGATTGAAAAACCGTTGGCCTTACGGGAGTTCCCCCGGAAATACAGCCGGTACGGCATCCCCCCTCCCCTCTTCGAAGATGAACTGCGCGGAATGCCGCGCCCGGACGCCGTCTTCGTCACATCGATCATGACTTACTGGTACCCCGGCGTCTTTGAGGCAATCGAGGTGATCCGCCGGGTCCTTCCCCGTGTCCCCGTTGTTCAGGGGGGAACCTATACCACTCTTTGCACAGATCACGCCTTGCGACACGCAGGAGCCGACATCGTGGCTGCCGGAGCGGCGGAAGATGTCCTTCCGGGGGTTTTAAAGGAATTGTTCAACGATTCTTCCTCACGTATTCCGAACAGGGAGTATCTCGATTCCCTCCCCTACCCCGCCTTTGATCTCCTCCCGCGTCGCGATCAGGTCTCCATCATGACATCCCGGGGCTGCCCCTTCCGGTGTTCCTACTGCGCCTCGGGCCTCCTGAGCGGCGGATTCAGAACCAGGGACCCCATGAGGGTTGTGGACGAAATAGCCTTCTGGAACAGGGAGTTTGGCATCACGAACTTCTCTTTTTACGATGACGCCCTTCTTGTCGATCGTGAAAGGCGCGTGATACCCATGCTGGAGGAAGTAATGCGCAGAGGGCTCGACTGCACCTTTCATTGTCCCAACGGTCTCCACCTGAGGGAAATGGATCCGTCTCTGGCCGGATTGATGTTCCGGGCGGGGTTTCAGACCATACGTTTCGGTTTTGAAACCGCGAGCCCCCGCAGGCAGGCCGAAACGGGAGGGAAAATAACCAATGAGGAAACACAGGCCGCGGTCTCGTATCTGCTGGAGGCGGGATACAGCAAAAAAGATATAGGAGCGTATATCCTGTGCGGACTCCCCGGTCAAAGCTTCTCCGAGGTGCTCGAAAGTGTCGATTTTATCCGCTCATGCGGTGCCAGGCCCGTCATCGCGGAATTCTCGCCCATACCGGGCACACCGATATGGGCGGAAGCAGTTAACGCATCGCCTTACAATATCCAGGAAGAACCCCTTTACCACAACAATACCCTCCTCCCCTGCCGGGGAAAGGAATTTACCTACGAGCTGTACAGGGAATTAATACGGGTGGCGAGGAAACCGGTGTGACGGTATTCTGTTGCCGGACAATCCGAGACCACCATATGTTTTTCAAATACTACGCTAGCTCGTAACCGTCTGACCTGATCCATACATTGTAACTGGTGATCTGGCTTGAATTTTCCCTTGTTTTTCATAATGCCGTAACTTATAGTGAAGTAACGGACGGATAGGAGAATAGAGATGATCCAAACCATAATACCACCGGCCGCGGGGAAACGACTGATTGCAAAATCGCTTGTCCGACACCCGGCGATCCAGACGGCACTCAAGTCTGGCACCATCGTTATAGTCGCGGGAACAACCAACGGATATGTTGCCAAGGAGTTGCTGGCTGCATGCGGGAATACCGAGGACTTCTCGCGTCAACGGTTCTTTCGCGGAATTACGCTCCCGCCATATCAGAAGACCACCGATACCGGTCGGTTGCCTGGCGAAAGCCGGTTTCCCGGGGATGTGGTGATCCGGGAAAGGACCTGGCTGCGGGGGGAGACAATATTCGATGTGGTTGATAAACTCAGGGAAGGAGATGTTGTTCTGAAGGGGGCCAATGCTGTTGACCTCTCGCGGAAGCAGGCCGGCGTACTGATCGGACATCCAAAGGGAGGCACTATCGTCGCGGCATTAAAAGCCGTTGTGGGAAGACGTGTCCGGCTGATCCTACCCGTGGGTCTCGAAAAACGTGTCTCAACAGACTTGCATTCGATTGCGGGCTGTCTCAACGTTCCCGGCGCACACGGCGCTCGAATGCTTCCCGTTCCCGGAGAAGTCGTAACAGAGATAGAAGCCGTTATGTTGCTTACGGGCGCAAGCGCGGAACTGGTGGCAGCCGGCGGTGTTTGCGGGGCAGAGGGCGCGGTGTGGCTTGCCATATCGGGTACCACAGAGCAGGAGGAATGTGCAAAGGCAATCTTGGCCGACATTGGCAATGAACGGCCTTTTACCCTAGAATAGAATCGTCGAACAAGCCGTTGCCCGAGACGGTTTGCCCGTAAAATTACAGGGATCAGCTCATGAACATTACGTTCCTCCTCGGCCTCAGCAACCTCTCGGAGAATTTTCCCACAGCAAACCGCTATAAGGTGTTTGCAGGGATGGAGAGAACGAAGGTAAAAGGATAAGAAAAGAAGGAGGTTTGTGATGAAAATCTATAAAAAACTGTTCTTGCCGCATCTGTTCTTTATTATTACTCTGCTGTATTGTATCCCATCGATAGCAGGTGGATTGCCGGAAGGCTTTGTTTATCTGAAAGATGTTATTCCTGATATAAATATCGAATTACGTTATTACACAGAAGATAATTTTGTGGGTGAACGCATTGATGGTTATGTAAACCCTCGATGTATACTCACTCAACAGGCTGCTTCAGCTTTGAAGCAAGTTCAGAGAGATTTAAGCGTATTTGGACTTGGTTTGAAGGTATATGACACGTACCGACCTCAATGTGCGGTCGATCATTTCGTCCGCTGGGCAAAGGATTTACATAATAAAAAAATGAAAGAGAAATACTACCCCGATGTATTAAAAGAAAATCTTTTCAAAGAGGGTTACATTGCATCAAAGTCAAGTCACACCCGCGGCAGTACAGTAGACGTCACTATTATTACCTTGGACACAAAAGAAGAATTAGACATGGGGTCTGGATTTGATTTTTTCAGTCCCGAGTCCTGGCCGAACAATTTGGCTATGAACCCAAATCAAAGGGCGCATCGAATGTTGCTTCAGATACTCATGGAGACTCACGGCTTTCAACGATATGAAAGAGAATGGTGGCATTTTACATTAAGAAATGAACCTTTTCCTGATCAGTATTTTAATTTCCCTATCCAATAGTGACAATTATTGTTTTGTGGTCAATTTCTAGTCAAAACTGCTAAAATATCGCACGCTGGTGACGTGCCGCATTGGCGGGACAGGACGTTAAAATGGCAACGGTTGGGAAATGCGGTGACAATTGTTCTTTTTGTCCTCGATACATCGCGACACAAAATGGAAGCGTTCAAGAATTAGAGAGGGTAAAAGAATTGTGGGTCCGCCTGGGTCTGAGAAATCCAGATTTTCCTGTTCAGGCTATGGTGTGCAATGGATGCGAGTCTGAAAACAAATGCGCATATATGAAACTCCGCACTTGCCTGAGCTCTAAAGAAATTGTGAACTGCGGTTTGTGCAATAATTATCCTTGTAAAATCATAAAGGCGGTCTTTGCCAAGTCAGAAAGATTGCAGCGCCAGGCAGCCCGGGTGTGTACCACGGCTGAAATGGAGCTATTGCGTAAAGCATTCTTTGTTAAAAAGGAATATTTTGATAATTTTCAGCGGAACATCGTGAAAAAATAACATGTTATGTGTGAGTTTAGCCCGGGTTGTTTACACTTTTTGGGGGTCTATTTTTCATCGGATCAAGGGTAACACGCACAAGAATGAAACAACTTTTATATCGGTTATTACAATGAGTTCACCCCAACAAAAAAATACAGGACATTGTGTTGGAAGAGAAACCGCATAGACTTTTTACCCCCAAAAAGTGTAAACAACGCTCGATTTTCCTACATGTTATGTTTGCAATCATTACGGAAAAAGGAGAAAATTAAATGCCTATAGTCTCGATTAAAACAGTTAAAGGACTTTTGACTCCGGAAAAGAAAAGTGAACTTCACAAAAAGTTATCTGAATTATTAGTCGAAATAGAGGGTGGCGGAAATCCACAATTTGCGAAATTTGTAGTAGTCAATATCACTGAAGAGCCCGCAGAGAATTTTAGCGGCGGCGGAATACAATTAAAACCTGAAATGTTTGGTCTTCGGAAGGCCGAACTTTGACAAACATACCAAGCGCTTCAACCCGGAACGCAAACATCCGCGCCCGGTTAAGGGAAAACCAATGGTACTCCCTTGTATCTTCCATGAACGCCCCTCCCCTTTCGGTGGCGGCCAGGGTTTCCGGGTAAAATGTTCGCCAACACCTGCTGTGGATCACGTAATGCGAGATTGTAATGAACGTTATAAATATTCACGAGCGCGAACTCGAAACTGATTATGAACAGGCGGCGAAGCTCATTGATTCTCTTTCTTCAGAAGATGACCTCCTATGGCCAAAGCAATGCTGGCATCGAATGAAATTCGATCGTCCGCTCAGTGTTGACGTTCAGGGAAAATGCGTCGATATGAATGAGACAAAACCTATGATGCTTTCAACAGATCGTCTCGAATTAATAGGGGCAACAACCGAATATGTCCGTGCTGAACTGGAAGCTCCCGAACGTCTTGCAGCGTTACTGGAAGCCCAAGTGGAACGAGGGTGGCCACCGGGTGAATATGACCGGGATGCCCAGGAGTTTTTTCTGGACCGCCTGACCGAGGGAGGCATACCTGTCGTTGGCTGGTATGGATGGTACACGATAAGGCGTGGGAATGCTTCCAATCCCTCTGTATTGATAGGTGCGGGAGGATATTTGGGCCCCCCGAATGAAGAAGGCGTTGTTGAAATAGGATTTTCAGTCATGCCTTCATGGCAAGGCATGGGTTACGGAACAGAAATCGCCAAAATACTTGTGAAAAACGCGTTCTCTGATATCCGCATACAAAAGGTTATTGCCCATACAACACCAGGAAACCATACATCATGCAAGGTACTTGAAAAATGCGGTTTCCATGATGTTCGCAGAAAAGAGGATTCCGGGAACGATCTTTTTGAAATTCTGCGAGATGTGAACGCGGAAGCAGTGCATCCGGCGGATGGCTCCGGGCGCGGCTGATCCGTGTCGTTAGAGCACAGACGACCTCACGTCACGATCTGGGTGGCTGAAAGATGAGCATGAAGCCACAATATCGAATCGTCATAACATACCTTGTTATAGGAGGGGTGTGGATATTCTTATCAGATGCATTTGTAAATGTACTACTTGAACGCAAAGAGGATATAACCTTCTTTCAGAACATCAAAGGGTGGTTATTCATTGCCATTACGGGCGTACTCTTATTTCTGCTTATTCGAAGAGATGTTAACCATATAACAAAACTAAACACAGAATTAATCAAAAGCTACGATCAGACAATTCGTGGCTGGGTCGAAGTGATGGATCTTCGCCATAAAGAGACGAAGGACCATACTGAATGTGTAACAAGAATGACTCTTGAGTTGAGTAAATTATCGGGCATAGTCAAGGATTCGGAACTGGAAAATATAAAACGTGGAGCTATTCTCCACGATATCGGCAAAATCGGTATACCTGATAAAATTCTGATTAAGCCGGACAAACTTGATGAACAAGAGCGGGCGCAAGTGAAAATGCATCCGCAGATAGCCCATGATATATTGTCACAAATAGATTTTCTTTCACCTTGCGTGAATATACCGCATCGCCATCATGAAAAATGGGATGGCAGCGGTTATCCGCAAGGGTTGAAGGGTGTCGCCATCCCATTAGAGGCCAGGATATTCGCGGTAATAGACGTATGGGACGCCCTTATTCATCAACGCGTGTACAAATCTGCATGGCCGGAAGAAAGCGTGTTGCAACACATTGAAGAACAAAGCGGAAAAAACTTTGACCCACAAATCGTGAAAACCTTTTTGAATAACTATAATCGAATTAAGCGGAGTTCGGAAATCAGCTGAAAAATGGTATCCTAAGGGACAGTCAACTGCTCCACTTCGCTCTGCAACCATTGCCTGTTCAATATTCGCACGTTATGTGAGAAACAAACAAATGGAAATACGAGAATTGAAACCATCTGAATTAGATCAGCTTCTGCAATTGTATCGATATCTTCATACGGCAGACGATCCCTTGCCTGACGACAAAACCATAAACGAAATATGGGGTCAAATACAGAGTAATAAACAGCATATAATTTTAGGTGTTTTCGAAGATAGCATATTAGTGTCGTCATGCGTATTAAACATTATTCCGAACCTTACACGCGGATGCAGACCATATGCTTTAATCGAGAACGTAATAACTCATCCGGATTGCAGAAGACGTGGCTTAGGAAAAGCATTAATGCACCATGCCACTGATTTTGCACGTGATTGCGGTTGCTATAAAATCATGTTGTTAACAGGCAGAAAGAATGAATCGACATACTGTTTCTATGAGTCAGCAGGTTTTGACAGAAATGGGAAACAAGCCTTTATTGTAAGAATAACATAACACGAGCGATACAGCCGAGCGCCACGCTCCGGCTGATTTTTTCGGTATGCAAGCGTGGTTTCTGCCTGAAGCGAGGGAAACCTTGAAGATTATAACGATGATCTATATCTTGAACGCAACCGTGTTGCTCTTACATGAGATCGAATCTGCCTATGAAAATGAATGGGAAATTTTAAAATTGCCTGTTGGAATTACTGGCTTTTTGCTCCTTCACATTCCAATACTCCTTTTCATTTTTTATGGCTTAATAGAGATTGACAGACTTTCGACTGTCGGGCTGGTATCAGGAATCATTTTAGGACTCGGGGGACTTATCCCCTTTCTGGTTCATAAAGTGATCGTCAGAAGAGACAATCACTTCAATCGATTTATTTCAAATTCTCTCATATATCTGAATGTTATATCCGGCGGATTCTTATTCTATCTGTCGGTAAGGTTTTTTGCCTGACCTTTTGCCGCACCGGTTTGAAGCCACAAGCGGCCGGGCGGCACAGTTCGACTGTTATGCCGAATAATGCGGTTGGTATGTATCTACAAGAAAGAGAGGACTCTTCATGCAAAAAGACGAAGCACATATGGGAAAATATGACAAAAAATTCGCCGCGGTATGCGGCCTTTTCTGTGAGGCATGCAATTTATTCATCGCCACACAGGAAGACCCGGCAAGACTCACGAGGCTGGCTGCGCGGTTCCAGATCTCGGAGGAAGATGCGAAATGTTACGGATGTCGGTCGGAAAAAAGAGGGCCATATTGTCGGATATGCAAAATGTTCTCATGCGCCGCTGAGCGGGGAATTGACTTCTGCAGCGAATGCGATGAGTATCCGTGCAGTGATATCAAACAGTTCCAAGCTGAAAGACCTCACCGGATAGAACTGTTTGATGATCTGGAACGGATCAAGGCCATGGGGTATGAATCCTGGCTTCACACTATTCGCGCACACTATACCTGTCCCCAGTGCGGGACCATGAATTCCGCATACGATTTCAAATGCAGAAAGTGCGGCCGGGAACCAAGCTGCGATTATGTTGCCAGACACAAACCGGCGATTGAGCAGTCTTTGAAGAATACGTGATGCGTAACAGGTCAATCCAGCCGGGTAATCAGAGGAGATTATCCGCGCCAGTCTGATGTGGAAGGGAATACCAGGGAAGTTGGAATTTCGCTTCATACGTTCATTCATCCTGCAGGATACGAGTCGCAAGAGAGGAGAAGCGCATGAAGAAGGCCAAAAGCAAGAAAAAGAAAAAAGAGCTTACCTACGAACGCAAGGCCATTGAAATGGCCCGCAGGCACTGGAGGGAGCAAAAAGAAAAGGCCATAAAGGAACGGAGAACCTTTCAGGGCCTGCAGATCATACCCACGGCAAGTTACTACGACGAGGCCCACGGGCACAAACCCGGTGAGAATAACTGGTCGGGCTTCGGGTTCGATATGCATCCCCAGGTTGCCCTGGCATCGGGAGGACTGGTCCTGCTGTTTATCGTGCTGACGGTCATATTCAGAGAGCAGTCGGCTGCTTTCTTCCAGACCCTTCTTGACGGCATCGGCAATACCTTCGGTTGGCTCTATATCCTGGCCGCCAACTTCTTCGTCATCGTCATGGTGCTCATCGCATCGAGCAGTTACGGCAAGATCAGGATCGGCGGGCCGGACGCCCTGCCTGAGTTCAGCACCTTCAGCTGGTACGCCATGCTCATCAGCGCCGGCATGGGTATCGGGCTCATGTTCTGGAGTGTCGGCGAGCCGATTTTCCACTACTTGACTCCGTCTCCGATGTTCGATGTGCCGTCGGAGACAGCCCAGGCAGCCCAGGTTGCCCTGGGACTCACATACTATCACTGGGGGATTCACCCTTGGGGCATCTATGCGCTTGTGGGGCTTTCGCTGGCATTCTTTGCCTACAACCGCGGCCTGCCGTTGACGATCCGGTCAATCTTTTACCCCCTTCTGGGAGACCGGATATACGGCTTCTGGGGAAATCTCATCGATATCCTGTCCGTGCTGGCCACCCTCTTCGGTCTTGCCACATCACTGGGGCTGGGTGTCAAGCAGGTCTCTTCAGGACTTCACTACCTCTTTGGGTTTCCAACCACGGTGGGGTTTGCCGTGGTGCTTATCGCGGTGATTACAGCCTTCGCCGTCGCTTCGATTGCAACCGGCCTTGACAAGGGAGTGAAGATGTTGAGCATGGCCAATATGTATACCGCGGGCGCCTTTATGGTGTTTCTGCTCCTGGTCGGCCCGACGGTCTATATCCTGAAGGCCTTCACGCAGAATATCGGATTTTACATCCAGAACCTGCCGCAGCTCAGCTTCTGGGTGGAGACTTTTTACGGAGCGGAGGGGAGCAACTGGCAGAATCCATGGACCATCTTCTACTGGGGCTGGTGGATATCATGGTCCCCCTTCGTGGGCATGTTCATCGCCCGCATCTCCAAGGGCCGAACGGTGCGCGAGTTTATACTCGGGGTCATGGTCTTCCCTACCCTTCTCTCATTCCTCTGGATGTCTTCCTTTGGCGGATCGGCGCTTTGGCTTCAGATTACCGGGTCTGCCGACATTGCCTCCGCCGTGACCAAGGATGTATCGACCGCGCTCTTTGTCATGCTTGAAAGTTTTCCGTTCACAAAGATAACCTCGTTTATCGGCATCCTGCTGGTGACAATCTTCTTCGTCACCTCCTCCGATTCCGGTTCGCTGGTGGTCGACCACCTCACCTCAGGCGGAAAGCTCGAATCTCCGGTCCCACAGCGCATCTTCTGGGGAATTATCGAAGGGGTATGCGCGGCCGCCCTGCTACTTGGGGGCGGCCTGGTGGCCCTGCAGAGCGCTTCCATAGCAACGGGTCTTCCCTTTACCATTGTGCTCTTGATCATGTGCTACAGCCTGTATCGCGGTTTGCAGGAAGAGCTCTACCACGTGACGGTAATAGAAAAGATGCAACCGGAAACACACAAGATTGAGATACCGATAGACAAGGCGGAAACACCGACATAAGGTTCGCTGATGGCTAACCG
>CAZAST010000049.1:0-12542 GCA_964487805.1 uncultured Syntrophaceae bacterium | reverse complement strand
GCCGCTTCATTGATCAGACAAGCAGCATGTCGGTGAAGGAGATCGTCCTCGCCCCATTAAAAACGAAGTTTCACCGGTTCAGAGGTAAGAAAATACGAAGCCCGAGGGTCACTCTGGCGCCATCTTCCAGCATCCGTTTTGTACACCCCTTTGTAGGAAAGAATATGCAACGTGACGTAATCGACATCTCCGTCTCAGGACTCTCAGTCCATGAAAACGAAAGCGATTCCGTCCTGATCCCGGGCATGATCCTCCGTGACTTGACCATTCATTACTCCGGAGCATTGACAATACCCTGCACCGCACAGGTTGTGTACCGCAGAAAGGAAAAAAAGGGAGGGTTCCGCTGCGGCCTTGCCATTCTAAACATGACTAACTCGATGTATGGAAAGTTGAGCAACATGCTGGGAAACGTGTTAGATCCATGCCTTCACGTCTCTGATGAACTCGATACGGATGCCCTGTGGAAGTTCTTCTTTGAAACCAATTTTTTCAATTCCAAAAAGTACATCCTCATCGAATCACAAAGAGACGCCCTGAAGGAAACATATCGTAATCTCTACCAAGGCAGGCCTGAACTATCGACACACGTGACATACCAGAAAAACGGGGATATCTATGGTCATGCGGCGATGATACGGGCGTATAACCGGACGTGGATGGTGCACCATCTCGCCGCCAAGCCGATGCCGGGAACCACCAGTCATACCGGACTCAATGTATTAAAACAGCTTTTGAACTATTTTGATGGTCTGTACTATCTCCCGTCAGTGAAAATGGACTATATGATGTTCTACTTCCGTCCCGAGAACCGGTTTCCGAATTTGTTCTTTGGGGGATTCGCACGAGATCTGAAAAATCCAAATGCCTGTTCACTGGATCTCTTCGCTTACAAAAGCTATGGCGTAAAATCCTCGCAAAACCAACTCCCGGACAAATGGTCATTGAAGGATTTTTCTGCTACAGACGCATACGGCCTTGAACAGTTTTACAGGAATAGTTCGGGAGGTTTGTTGTTGCGTGCATTGGATTTAGGCCATGAACATTCCGGTGATGAAGAGCTCAGGGAGGCATACAAACGCTATGGCCTAAAAAGAGAGTGGAAAACATATTCGCTCATGCACGGACAGGAGCTGAAGGCAGTTCTGATCGTCAATGAATCGGATATCGGACTTAATCTTTCCGAGCTTCTCAACGGTATCAAGATTGTCGTCACCGATCCTTCCGGCCTGCCATGGGATATACTGAGGACTGCCGTCGATCAATTGACGGGTTCCTATGCGGTTGACAGCATCCCTCTTCTGGTTTACCCTCATACGTACCTTGAGGAAGGCAATATCCCCTATGATAAGCAGTACTACCTGTGGATCATGGACACACAGTACGGCGGGCGCTACCTGGAATATATGAAGGGTAAAACGAAGATAAAGCTCCGATATGCTCTAAAATTTTTCCTGAAGAAATACCTGAAAAAATGAACGACATCCCTCTTTTCAATGTAAGGATTACGAAGTCCTACATAGAATACGTCAAAAGATTCTATCCAGAGGTACATGTTCCCACCCTCCTGGATTACGCGGGGATCACCCCCTATCAATTTGAAGATGAAGGGCACTGGCTTACGCAGGAGCAAGTTGACCGATTCAATGAAATATTGGTCCGGGAAACAAAAAATCCTAACATCGCTCGCGAGGCGGGACGTCTCGGCCCCTCTTCCATGGCTGCAGGCGCCGTGAAACAATATATGAAGGGATTTATAACCCCTTCAGCCGCCTACATGGTCCTAGGAAAGCTGCTGTATCCTCAAATAAGCCGTTACGGCAGGATACGGACGAAATCTCTCGGCAACAATCGAATTGAGCTCATCTTTACACCCACCCCGGAAGTTACCGAAAGACCTTTCCAGTGCGACAATCGCATGGGAATGTTTGAAGGGATAGCCAAGGTATTCACCGGTAAATTCGCCACTATTGAGCATCCGACGTGCCTGCATACAGGCGGATCGGAATGCCGTTATATTATTACATGGCAACGCTCAAGGGCTTATCTCTGGAGGATGATCCGTAATTATTTGATTCTCATTGGGCTTACGGCCGGTGTCGCCACTCTCTTTTTCTTCGAGCATCATCATGATCGACTGACTTCATTCCTGTTGATCTCTCTCGTCTCTCTGGGAGCAATACTTGCTTCCGTATATACCGAAAAGCAGGAACTTGCGTCAGCCATCCACGATGAGGGAGAAATGGCGAAGCATCTCCTCGAAGAAACGAATCTCAGGTATAATCATGCCCTCCTTGTTCAAGAGATCGGTCAGGCAACTTCTTCCATTTTGAATATTGATCAGTTGCTCTCCCATGTTACGGATGTTCTTCAGAAACGTCTCGACTTCGACCGGGGGATGATCATGCTTGCCGACGAAGAGAAGCTCCGTCTTGTGTATGCCAAAGGCTACGGATACAACACGGAACTGGAGGATATCGTAAAAAAGACAGCCTTCCACCTTGACAAGAAAGGATCCCTCGGGCCGCTGGTGGTAGCGTTCAAGGAACAACGGCCTTTTCTGATCGACAATATCGCCCGAATCAAGGAGGACGTGACACCCAGATCTCTCGAGTTCATGAAATTACTGGGGATTCAATCCTTTATCTGCGTCCCCATAATCTACGAAGGGAGGTCTGAGGGGGTTCTGGCCGTGGATAACGTGCAATCGAAGAAACCCATCAGCCAGAGCGATATAAATCTTCTCATGGGCATAGCGCCTCAGATCGGCATCAGCATGAACAACGCCAAGGCGTACCAGAGAATCAGGGAGAGCGAGGAGCGATTCAGGGCTCTGGGGGAAAACGCGCCCGACATCATCTACACACTGGATGCCGACGGGGCGTTCAACTATATCAACCCAGCGTGGGAGAGTATATTAGGGTACACGCAGGAAGAGGCTATCGGACGATATTTTATCGATTTTCTCAAAAAAGAGGATGTGGGACGTTTTTTCCGGTATCTTGATCAGATAAAAAACAGGAAGGAAACGATCACCGGCGCTACGGGCGTGCTTGTCACCAAGGAGGGAAAGGAACGCCTCTTCAATATCAGCTGTTCTCCTAACTTTGGACCGGAAGGAAAGGTAATCGGGGCCATAGGCACTATCAAGGATATTACCGACCTTGAAAAGAACATGGAAATGCTGGAAGCCACTCTGCAGAGCACCATCGATGCCATGGGGGTCATCGTGGAATCAAAAGATCCTTACACATCCGGCCACCAGAAAAGAGTCATGGGCATAGCGGCGGCGATCGCAGAAGAGATGCATCTCGATGAAAAGCAAATAGAAGGCATTCGCATGGCCGCCATGATTCACGATATAGGCAAGATAAATGTTCCCGCAGAAATTCTCAACAAGCCCGGGACACTGTCGGACATCGAATTCAAGATCATAAAGACCCACCCTGAGGCCGGCTACCACATCCTGAAGAATATCGAATTCAGGTATCCCGTTGCACAGATCGTTCTTCAACACCACGAAAAGATCAACGGTTCGGGGTATCCAGCGGGTCTCAGAGGGGATGAAATACTGATAGAATCACGGGTGATAACGGTCGCTGACGTGGTGGAAGCCATGGCTACCGACAGACCGTACCGGGCGTCTCTGGGCATGGCCGAGACATTGAAAGAAATTGAGCAGGGGGCAGGCACCCTCTACGATCTGGATGCAGCGCATGCCTGCCTGCGGCTCTTTGAAGAAAAAGGGTTCCGTCTGGATCGGGTCTGACGAAAAATGATCAACACCTTCGAGTATTTTCTCTGGTCCCGGGGATGTTCTGGCGCCCACCAGAACTAACAATTCGATGAATGAATCATCCTGAGAGAGTGATTTGCTATGCCTGCTTCTGCAAAATCATAGCCCTTCATGTCCTCCATCAAACCATCTTCACTTCGCTCATCTTTAAACAAAAAAGAAGAAAATCCTTCGAAGTGAGTAACATTGGAAGAAACAAGGGCGAGTGCTTGGCCTGCCCTGTGGAGAATATTTGTTTCTCCTACGTGTGTCCCCAGCTGAAAATCGACCCCCCTTGACAAGGCAAAATCAGCGATGCTCTTTGACTTGAGCAGTCCCCCACATTTGGAAATCTTTATATTGAGCATATCACACGCTTCTGAATCTATGAGTAATTCAGCATCGGACAGGGTGCACATCGACTCGTCAACTATTACGGGGATACCTGTACTCTCCCTGATCTTTTTCAGCCCCTCCAGATCGCCGCTGGACACAGGCTGCTCCACGGCCGTAATATCGAAATCCTTGAGTGCATTGAGATTCTCCATAGCCTGCGCTCGGGTCCATTTGCCGTTCGCCTCGATGCTGATTTTCACGTCTGCCCCGAATATAGATCTGACTAATTCGATTCTTTCCATATTCCTGGCGACTGATCCTTCCATCAGGATTTTTATTGAACTGAATTCGACCCCCGCAAGAAATCGCGGCAGCTCACGCATGACATGAACCGGTAGAATAGGTACGGGGAGAGTGTGGGTTATGGTAACCCTCACGATCGGACCCAATAAAGCGCTCACAGACATCTTCAGGCTTTTACCGAGGGCGTCGAGCAGGGCGATATCCACAGCCCCTAAAGCGGAGGGATAGGACGCAATACCATTTCTACGGCATTCCTCCTCCAACGAACAGAGTGTCCGCTCGATGTCACTAACGGATGTAATTTCCTGCCCGAGGAGCAACGGAAAAAAATGATCGCGAATAAGCTCTGCGACGGACGTGATGGTTTCTCCTGTTACATACAGACGTGGCGCGCTTTCTCCATATCCGGCGATATCATTGTCGAACCGTATACGAATAATGATTGATTCCGCGGACAATCTCAAAAGATGGGGCGAACGAAAACCATTCTTAAAAGGTGTGTCACAGTGAAATATGGTTATTCCGTTTATTTTCACCTGCTGCGGGTACCTCTTACCGTGACCATTCACCATTTCCATTGACATCATTAACCGACAGGCTTAATTCATTGAGAAACTCTTTGTAGACATCCGGTTCCTCCGTCTGATCAAAGGTCATCCGTTTAAGGGCTTCATCGCGGGCCATCAGGCCCTCTCGGATCATGACACTGTTCTTGATGGTCTCCTGGGTTAATCCGTACTTCCTGTATTTCAGAAACTCTTTTATGGGAAAAAGGGTGCAGTCAAAATGGCTCCCGTGTCCATTCGGTGGTTGCCGCCACCCGCCGATATTTTCAGATAAGGTCTGCGCCATGTTATTGAGATCCCACGGTACATAATCCGGCAATTGTATAAAGGTGCTGACCAGCCGCTTGAACTCCTTCTGTGTCGATGAATAGGTGTGTGTCTGCCGGGGATCATTCAACTGCATAAATATCCGAACAGCCTCTTCTTCGATGAAGGGTTGCGCCACTAATTCTTCGATTAACTCCGGAGTGAGGCTGTTAAAAAAATATTGCATGGAGGTAACGGAAACACCGGGCTGATACTCGTATTTTTTGGTCCAGCCGCCTACGGCAAGAGGCGCACATCCATACAACCTTTGCTGGTTAAAACAGAAACTTCCCACGAGCAGATAGCCCAGGTTATTGCAGACCGAACAGAATTCCCCGTTTTTGCGTAAAAAATGTCTGTATAACGTATTTATGAAAGCCTTCTTCGGCCTGATCGTCAAAAGATCGATTTCCAAGGTATCACACAATGTCTCCAAATTATTGATTGCGTATTCGGAACGATAACCATTATCAAAGTTGATACCCAAAATCCTGAGGTTGTATTCTTTCCTTAAATAATAGGCAACATAGGTGCTGTCCTTGCCCCCGCTCAGGCCAACCACGGCGTCATATTTTCCCTTGCCCGCATGGGATCGGACAATCGTGTCCAGCACGGCTTTGCGTTCTCTTTCCGAAGACCGATTTTCCGTTTGAGGTTCGGAACAAAAACTGCAAACACCCTGCTCATCGAAATGAATACCGGGGTAAGTCTCGGGCAGGATGCACCTTGTGCACCGCTTCACGTCTTCAGCCATTTGTACATACTCCAATGCAGTCGTCATCGATTTGAACCCGGAAGTCGCGCCCATAAAATCCGCCTTCACAAATCAATCACTTTGCCGCGTGTTCTTTTAGAATGTGGGGAAGTATAGGGTCAAGATATCCTGTGTGTCAAGCGAAAAAGACCACCAGATATTGTGGTTATAGAATCCAACGGTATGGGCTTCAAGGATTCCTGACATGCCACTTCAGTTCCACCTTGCCAAGAATACCCGTCACGACAAAGGTCGGATCCCTTTGATCTGCCGCATTTTTCCGCTTGCATGGTGATCCTACGGGAAATTTTACGCTGTAAAACTTCCCGTAGGACTTTACATAGGGAAAGAACTTCGTAACGAGGGGGGTTGTCTCAATCTCCCGTATTTCAAGAGGTTCCATCCTTTGTTCCCCCTCGTGAAAATAAAATATCTTCCAGATCGAATCGGCCTTTGAAAAATCATTCGATTCCCGATCGGGTGTATACGCGTAAAAGAGGAACTCTCTGAAATCTGAGGAAGCATCGGAAATAATATCCCTTTTCTCTTCCCTGGCCGGGCCGGTTAGATCATACAGTCGTGCATATTCCGACAGGTATGTCTCCGTGAATTCTCTGCTTTTCCACGTTGCCACAACGCGTATGCGCGTTTCGAATTCCGAATAGACCGTCTTCTCCTGCGTGTACGTGTTCAAGGCGGTTACATATTCTGCCGACAGGGAATCGCTTCGAGCCATATCGACGTATTCCTGCACATGCGCACATCCGAAAAGCCCTGTCAGGAACAACAGCGCGGCAAGCCATTTAAGCGCCTTCATGGTCCCCTCCAAATACCCGGTTAAAGATGAAGTCCACATGGCCGAGAAAGTTCTCGAGCCTGAACACGCTTTCCATATCCTCCCCGCTCAGGGCGGCCATTACCTGCGTGTCTTGAAGAAGCAGCTCTTTGAAATCCAGCCCTTCGCTCCACGTTTTCATGGCATTGCGTTGAACAATGGCATAGGAATCCTCCCGCGACATCCCCTTTTCTATGCACTTGAGCAAGACCATCTGCGAAAAGATGAGCCCCCTGGTCATATTCAGATTTGCCAGCATCCGATCCGGGTAGACGAGGAGGTTCTTCACCACACCGGTAAACCGGCTGAGCATGAAATCAAGGAGGATCGTGGCGTCGGGGGCGATCACCCGTTCAACGGAAGAATGGCTGATATCCCGTTCATGCCAGAGGGCCACATCCTCCATCGCCGCGAGGGCATAGGACCGCATGAGCCGCGCAAGACCGGATAGATTCTCCGAAAGGACGGGGTTTCTCTTATGCGGCATCGCCGATGACCCCTTCTGGCCCGGGGAGAAGAACTCTTCGGCTTCTCTGATCTCCGTCCTCTGAAGATGCCGTATCTCCGTCGAAAACTTTTCGATGGACGCGGCTATGATGGCAAGGGTGGAGAGATATTCCGCGTGTCTGTCGCGCTGAACAATCTGCGTGGATATGAGGGAGGGCTTCAGCCCCAGCCGTTCGCACACATACGCTTCGACCCCTGGATCAATAAAGGAAAATGTTCCGACGGCCCCCGCGATCTTTCCGCAACTGATGGTTTCACGGGCGCTGACCAGCCTCGTCCGGTTCCGGCGCATCTCTTCATACCAGAGAGCCATCTTGAGACCGAACGTAATAGGCTCCGCGTGAATCCCGTGGGACCTCCCGATCATGACGGTATCCTTGAATTCAAGAGCCCGCTCCCGCAGGACCCCGAGCAGCTCATCCATATCCGCGATGAGGAGCTTCGATGCCTCCTTCAGGAGAACCGCCAGCGAGGTATCCAGAACATCGGAGGAAGTGAGCCCCATATGGATATACCGTGCGTCTTCCCCGACTTTCTCCGAAACTGAGGTCAGAAAGGCGATCACGTCGTGTTTCACCGTTTTTTCGATCTCATCGATCCTCCCGATATCAAAACCGGCCCGTTCCCTGATGGTTTTAAACGATTCGGCCGGTATCTTTCCCTGGGCGGCAAGGGCCTCGCAGGCGAGTATTTCTATGTCAAGCCACTTCTGAAACCGGTTTTCAGGGCTCCAGATATATGCCATCCTGTCTCGTGAATACCGTGGAATCAATTGGAAGCCTCCTCTTGACCATGATAGGAGTTCTCTTATTACGGGCCGTGGGAACGAGTCAAGTTTTTTAGACATCTTGCTCCCGGAAGAATTACGATGCATCGGAGTGTCCTTTTTGCCCCTATTTTTTGGTAGAAGAAACCGCTCCATTTCTAATGCGTTTTTCTGATACCATCGTCTTGTATCAAAATTTTTCTTGACGACATATTGTATTCGTACTAGTATCCCACCACAATATCTTGTGTCTACATGACAGAGGGAGAGACAATCCATGCACAACAAGATCACAAAAAGAGACGGCCGGCTGGACAGGTTTGACGCGGGAAAGATTACGGCTGCGATTGCAAAGGCGGGGGCGGCAACCGGCGAATTCGGCGAAGATGTGGCAAAAAGGCTGACGATCAAAGTGCTCAGCATGGCCGAAAAGCTCTTCGACGGCAAGATCATGACCGTGGAAGAGATACAGGATATTGTGGAGGAGGTGCTCCTCAGTTCCGCATACCGAAAGACTGCCAAGGCCTATATCATATACCGGGATCAGCATGCCCGGTTGCGGGAGATTGCCGACAAGATGGAGGTCGATCTGGTCGACCAGTATCTCAAAAAACTTGACTGGAAGATAAACGAAAACAGCAACATGGATTACTCCCTTCAGGGGTTGAACAACTACCTTTCTTCCGAAGTAAGCAAGGTGTACTGGCTGAACAAGATATATACTGATGAAATCAAGAAGGCCCAGATGGATGGCGACTTTCACATCCATGACCTGAGCATCCTCTCCGTCTACTGCGTGGGGTGGGATCTCCACGACCTGCTCGTGGAGGGTTTCAAGGGGGCGTCCGGAAAGGTGGAGAGTAAACCCGCGAAGCACCTGCGGAGCGCCCTCGGACAGATCGTCAATTTCTTTTACACGCTGCAGGGGGAGGCGGCCGGCGCGCAGGCCTTCTCGAATTTCGACACCCTTCTCGCCCCGTTCATCCGGTACGACGGCCTCGGCTTCAAAGAGGTCAAGCAGGCGCTTCAGGAGTTCATCTTCAATATCAATGTCCCCACGCGGGTCGGTTTCCAGACGCCCTTCACCAATGTCACCCTGGATGTGAAGGTGCCGCGGTACTATGCCGATCAGGGGGTGATTATCGGCGGCGAGCAGCAGGACAAGACATACAAGGAATTCCAGGAAGAAATGGTCATGTTCAACAAGGCCTTTCTCCAGGTCATGGCCGAGGGGGACGCCAAGGGGCGCGTCTTCACCTTCCCCATCCCCACGTACAATATCACGAAAGATTTCGACTGGGACAATCCCGATCTCGATTACCTGTGGGAAATGACGGCGAAGTACGGGGTCCCCTACTTTTCAAACTTCGTCAATTCCGACATGAACCCGGAAGACGCGCGCAGCATGTGCTGCAGGCTCCGGATCGACAACCGGGAACTCGAAAAGAGGGGGGGCGGCCTCTTCGGCTCCAACCCCCTGACGGGATCCATCGGCGTCATCACCATCAATATGCCGCGGATCGGATATCTCGCGAAGACGGAGGATGAATTCATCGAACGGGTGGACCGCCTGATGGCTCTGGCCAGGGAAAGCCTCGAAACAAAACGGAAGGTCCTCGAAAAATTTACGGACAGGGATCTCTACCCGTACACGAAATACTACCTTCGGGATGTGAAGAAGCGCTTCGGCGAATACTGGAAAAACCATTTTTCCACGATCGGTCTCGTGGGGATGAACGAGGCGTGTCTGAACCTCATAGGAAGAGACATCGCCCACCCGGAGGGGCAGGAATTCACCAAACGGGTGCTCGATTTCATGCGGAACCGTCTGGTCGAATTTCAGGAGGAAACAGGAAACAACTACAATCTGGAAGCGACCCCCGCGGAAGGCACCTCTTACAGCCTCGCCAAAAAGGATAAGGAAAAGTTCCCCGGGATCATCAGCGCCACCGGGAACGGTTCGAGAGCGGAAGGGGTCGAGGTGTTCTATACCAATTCCACGCAGCTTCCGGTCAACTTCACCGATGACATCTTCGAGGCGCTGGATCTCCAGGATGAGATCCAGACCCGCTACACGGGGGGAACGGTTCTGCACATCTACGCCGGGGAACGGATCGAAGAACCCGCCGCCGTCAAGCTCCTGGTGCGCAGGATCTGTGACAAATATCATCTCCCCTACTTCACCTTTTCCCCCACCTTCAGCGTCTGTACCAATCACGGGTATCTCAAAGGAGAAGAACAGATATGCCCCACATGCGGGGCACCATGCGAGGTCTTTTCCCGTGTGGTGGGATATCTGCGCCCGGTAAAACAGTGGAACAAAGGAAAACAGGAAGAATTCAAGGCGAGAAAGCTGTTCCGGGTATAAGATGAAAATCGGCACAATACAAAGGTTTTCCCTGATCGACTTTCCCGGCAGGATCTGCGCCATCGTCTTCACCCAGGGATGCAATTTCCGGTGCCCCTACTGTCACAACCCGGAACTGGTCGAACCGTCTCTCTATGGAACGGGCATGGCGGAAAGTGATCTCTTGGCCTTTCTCGAGCGGCGGCGGGGAAAGCTCGACGCCATAAGCATCACCGGCGGAGAGCCCCTGCTGCAGCGCGGTCTGATCCCATTTATAGAGAAGGTCCGTGCGCTGGGATATTTGGTCAAGGTCGACACCAACGGTTCTTTTCCCCTGGTGTTGAAAGAGATGCTTGACAAGGGTCTCCTCGACTACATCGCCATGGACGTCAAGGCCCCCCTTGAGAGATACGGGGAGGTGGTGAAGGCTCCTGTCAACCCTGAGAACATCGCCCACAGCATCCGGCTGATACTGAATTCCGGCGTTGACTATGAATTCAAGACCACTGTCGTGAGCTCACTCCTGACTGGGCGGGATGTGGAGAAGATAGGCATACTCATCAAGGGAGCCAAACGGTATTATCTCCAGCGGTTTGTTCCCTCAAAGACCCTTGACCCCGCGTTCATGAACGAGAAGCCCTGGGACGACGACCTCCTCTCCGCTACGAAAGAACGTCTGGAGAGATCGGTTTCATCCGTTATTATCCGCTGATCTCTTTTTTCCGAAACATCCGTCTCTTCATTACGTCCCGTCATCCGCTTTCCATCTTGTGGTTATGGGGTTATTGATATATAGTATTTACGCTTTTTATCTCTCAGATACAGGACGGCGTGCCCTTTCAATGGCTGATTCGATACAACAGGCAAAAGAAGTCCTCCGAATAGAGGCCGAAAGCATCTTACATCTCATTGACAGGATCGGCCCCGATTTTTCCCGGGCCGTCGAACTCATTCACCAGGCCAGGGGGCGCGTGATCGTTACGGGGATCGGAAAGTCCGGTCTCGTGGGGAAGAAGATCGCGGCGACCTTGACCAGCACCGGGACTCCGGCCATCTTCCTCCATCCGGTTGAGGGACTCCATGGAGATCTCGGCATCGTGACGAGGGATGATGTGATCCTGGGCATATCAAACAGCGGTGAAACGAGCGAGTTGAACACGCTGATCCTGAACGTGAAGGATATCGGCCTGTCTATCATCGCCTTCACGGGCAACATGGATTCAACCCTTGCCAGAAGCAGCGACGTCGCCATCGATGTGAGCGTGGCGCAAGAGGCCTGCCCGTTCGGCTTGGTGCCGACGTCAAGTACGACCGCCACCCTGGCCATGGGGGACGCCCTGGCCGTCGCCCTGGTCAAAAAAATGGAGTTTACGGAACGGGACTTCTATAAATTCCACCCCGGCGGTTATCTCGGCCAGCGATTGATGGCGCGGGTAAAGGATGTCATGATCGCAGGAGAAAACATGCCCGTAATACACAGCGGGGCACCGGCGCTCGCGGCCATAGATGAAATGGACGAGAAAAACCTCGGCTTCGTCTTCATAACCGACAGCGAGAAACACCTTCTGGGCATCCTCACCGACGGCGATCTGAGGCGACACACCAGAAAAGGTGTTTCCTTCACGGCAGCCGTGGTGGATGAATTGATGACACCATCGCCGAAGACCATCGATCCCGATACGTCTCTGGCGCAAACCATAGAGATCATGCAGAAAGACGAGATTACAACGCTGGCCACAATAGACGGGAAAGGCCGCCTGGAAGGATATATTCACCTGCACGACATACTGGGACGGGGGGGCACGATCAAGATTTCCGTCCCGCGTTGACACACGGCATACGCAGTATATACGGCGTACCATCCGTTCACTCACAGTCATACGCCCTGAATCGAGATGCTTCAGAACTACTTTATTGTCCGTTGCCTCAGGTGCGGGCAGAAAAACCGTATCGTACGGACCCGATTGAAAGACAAGCCTGTCTGCGGCAGCTGTCATGCCCCCCTGGATGAACTCATCGTGCGATGCCTCAACTGCGGCGTCAAGAA
>CAZAST010000048.1:390-12755 GCA_964487805.1 uncultured Syntrophaceae bacterium | reverse complement strand
TTCGAAGGAAAGGGACCCATGCCCGCCGAGGTGGAACGGGTCATCGCCGGGATGACCAGCTACTCCGCGGGGTACATCATGGTCACCGGCGCGGGGTGGCACGGCCCCATCGAGAAAGCCGCCGTCACCATCCAACATCCGATGGGTCCCGCCGCCCTTCGCTGGATCGATCCGCCGGGTAATTTCACCGTCACGCCGGAGGGCATTGCCTGGAAGTTTGACTTCATCGATCCCGACTTCGACGTGGAGGTGGAATTCAGCGATGCCGTGACGGTGGACGAGGAAATCGCCCTAGTGCGCAAGGCCCTGGCCGTGTCAGAGGCGGACAGGAAAGAGGGCCTCTCCCGCCACCTGAACTATCTGGAGGGTCTGAAACGGTGCCTTGCCGAAGAGGACTGCGGGTGCCTTCAGTAAAGGGGAGCGATTGATATGAGAAATGCGCCATCGAAACGAACTGCGCTTGTTGCCGTTTTCACACTTCCGACCCTGCTGTTTCTCGTCATTGGCGCTTTTTCAGCCGGCGCCGTCATGCCGCCCGATCACTACCGGCGGATGGCGGAGGGATCGAAGATCAAGGCCATTGCCGTGGTGAAATCGGTGGAAGTGATCGAACGGACGAAACGCAGTACCCTCAAGCGCGTCGTCTTCGAGATGAAACACCCCTTCAGCGCTGATGCGCCCCGGTCGTTCACCGGCACCTGCTATTCCGTGGACCGCGCATGGCAGGACCCGGGGGTGGGCGGCATGATCTATTACTACCCGGCGGAGGGGACCACGGTCTTCGTCACCGTCGCCGCCGACGGCGGGTCCATCACGGGAATGGTGACCCTCAATGAAGAGACCGAGAAGCAGTTCATGGCCCACCCCGAACGGATCCGTTACGGCGTGGGTGGGGCCTACCTTGAGGACAATGATAAAAATACCGACGGTTAAGGGGGATTTATGAGAAAGACCATGGCCATTTCGGTGGCGCTGCTGTTCGCCTCTGTTCTGTGTATTGCGGCAGGTGATGCCGCCGCACAGGGAAAAGTCTACAAGGTCGGCGACCTCGGCCCGGCTGGCGGCTGGATCTTTTACGACAAGGGGCATTATTCCGACGGTTGTCAGTATTTCGAGGCCGCCCCGGCGGATGTATTGAGCAGAAAGGTCACCTGGCATGAGGCTGTGAGGTTGTGCAGTGAATATCGGGGAGGCGGGTACAGCGGATGGGGCCTTCCGGGGAAACGAACTCTTAATCTGCTTATCGATAATCTTCGCGGATCGGGCGCCGGTTTCTCTATTGCCGAATACTGGAGCCAGACGCAGAACGAGCACGGTTCGGCATGGTCGACCGGTTTCACCGGCAGTTCGGGCTTCAGGGACAAAAATCGCACCAATTGTGCCCGGTGCGTGCGCCAGTTTTAAAACACCTCAGCAACGGATATACAGGGGATACACATGAAGCGAGCTTCGATAATCACCATGGTTTTGGTCTGTGTGGCTGTTCTGTTTCTTGTCCCGGGAGACGCCGCCCAGCCCAACCTGAACCTGACGGACGCCGAGTTCAACAACTACCAGCGCATCAGCCGCCTCAACGCGGAGGTCCGGCAGAAAAAGATCCGGGCAATTGTTGATTATATGGATCGCACCGGGATCAGGTACTGCAAATATCATGACGTTGATCAGCGGTACATCTATCTCCCGTATTCTCCCTATGACTTCACCATGACCGATGATCGGGTACAGGGCTCCGGGAAATCCATGCAGCTCGGCGTGAGTTTTCAACCGAGCAGACCGGCACAGAAGACCGGGTTGCCTCCCGGTGAAACAGGGGTTATCTTTTTTGGAACCATGCGTGGGAATGCGGCGCTGAGCAACCGGCTTTTTGATATTACGGGTCATACCGTCGCGGGCATGATGGTCAAACCCGATCAACAGGAGGGGGTTATCTATCATTTCCCCACGTCGCTGGACACGATGGGCCATCCAATTAAGGAGATACGGGTATATCAGGGCGGTACCATGAACGGGGGCAACACCTACGTGGTTCCTGTACACGGTTCACTGGGAAAGGTATCGGATGAGGTGAGAAGAGAGTTTTTTAACCTTATCGAGCAGCTTCGGCAAAGGATGTGAACATGATGATCGGAACAAACCGTGAATTACCCCTCTGGTTTTGCCGTGCCTTCGCGGCGGCGGCGATCTTCCTTCTTGCCGGACTTCCCGGCGCGGTCCAGGCCAGGGAACCTGCCCGGTTCGATCACAGCGGCGTCATCATGAGTCCCGGTGAATACACCCATACCGTAAAATGTGATCCCGGGGACGTCTTCGATATAAAGATCACATCGAGTCATCCTGTGGGGGTTTCCGTTTTCTACAAGTTCCCCTATGATACCGAGTGGTTATACCGGCTTGAGCAGATCAGTGAGCCAGCTGCATCCCACCGGCTTCGCCACGCCGCCCCGTCTGAAAAACCCGCCGGTCCAATGAAATACTGGCACTATGAAGTGCGGGTGTCTCCAATGACCAGCGAAAAAACCGACTACAGCCTTTCCGTAATCCGAAGCGAAGCGCCGAAGGAAGCCTCCGGCATCGACCGTTATGCCGGCGCCTGGAGACATGCTTTCTCAACACCCAACGGCAAGGTGGAAACGACCCTGGATTTCGATTTTGCCGACGCTCGCTTCACGATGACCAGCGATGGGCAAGGCATGCGGATGGTGACGGAGTTTTCCATGAGCGATATCGCCATTTCGGATGAACGGGACCTTTTGTCCCTGGTGGTTCGAGCGCAACGAGCCGTGGCAACCGGTGACGGCGTTCCCGATGGCCGAATGGAACTCACTCCCAACGAAGCCATGAAAGCGCCCAATCCAACGAAGGTATGGATCAATTCGCAGGGTGAGCTCTATGTGCAGATAGGGAGCGACGGCAAGACCGTCGGTCCCTATGGGCGGTGATTACGATCGTCTGGGCGTCGCGTCGTGTCTTTGACGGGAAGGCGCTCATGGAGCCACGGAATCGAGGGGCGACGCCGTGAGGCCGGGTCCGGATCGTTATGGGACGGTAACGGGGAATGGTGCGGATTTTAAGAAGGCTGCTGTGCTTCACAGGCCTGCTGGTCATTGTATGCACGGGAAACGCACTCTGTGCCGGAGAGTTGCCTATCCAGGCTGATCCCTTCGAGATCAGGGACCGTATCGCCGCCGACCCCGGGTTCGACGTGGCGGCCTTATGGCGTGATCTGGGTATTTCGCCGGAACTCCACACCGTCTACGGACGGGTCGGGATCAGACCGGACTCCCCCGCCCTCTTTGACGCCTGCGAGGACTGCGCCGCCGAGATTCACGAGGAAGAATTCGGACTCCTCGGCACGGGAATCATTCTCAAGGTGTGCCGGCCATGGGGCTACTGCCGGTTTCTCGTCTTTCTCTCCCTTCGGGACGCACCGGCCGACCGTTCCCGGTGGCAATTCATCGGTCACGCCGACCACGATTTCGCCCGGCACTTTATGCCGGGGTACCGGATCGAGACGACAGGGAAAGCAACATATCTTGTCATGATCGCGCAGGGCCTCACGGGAACGGGCGTTTCTCTGGACTACGAGCGGTGGTACGAGGTATCCGCCGCGGGAATGAACGAAGTCCTCAGCCTCCCTGTGCGGGGGCACGAATGCCCCGACGACGTCTCTCTGTGCCGGTCCTTTGAGGCAACGGTCCTTCCGGGCCGCTCAACGGATCGTCGCCTGGAAGTTGCCTTTACGGTTACGTACAGCGGCAGCCGGTTTCTCCTCGACGATTCTTCCCGCGAGGAGGTGCGGCTCTTTTCCAGGCGTCAACAGGCGATATTTGTCAGGGAAGGCCCGCTGCGGGACTTCACACTTTCCCCCCGGGATCCGGAGTCGGCGATCACCATGGATGAGATTCTCTCCGTCTTCAGCGTGGGAACCATGACATGTAATGATTTCATACAGTTCAATACCGAAGAGCTGACGCGCTTGGCGTCAGGCCCGGATTCCGAATCCCGGGACTGGCTGAGGGCCTACCTTCTCTCCTGCGAGCCGACGCCGGAGCGGGCCCGGGCGCTCGGGTTTTTCACTCGATAACGCGGAGACTTCAAGGGGGTACTCATGAAAAAATACATCCTGCCGGTTATCCTGGTCTTTCTGCTGGCGGCCGCCTGCGGGCCTCTCGCAGACCAGGATCAGCGCCTGATCGCGGCGGCGAAGGCGGGGGACTCGGCGCGGGTTGAAAGCCTGCTGAAGAAGGGCGCCGACGTGAACGCCCGCGAGCAGAACGGACAGTTGACCCGCATGGCTTTCACCTCTCTCATGTGGGCCGCCGAAAAGGGCCACGCCGGCGTGGTGGACGTACTGCTCGCCGCCGGGGCCGATGTGCGTGCCGAAGACAGCGGGGGGCGCACCGCCCTGATGATGGCCGCCTCCGGCGGTCACGGGGAGATCGTGCGGCGTCTGGTCGCGGCCGGGGCCGATATTCACGCGACGGCATACGGGGATGACACGGTTCTCCTGGCGGCGGCCCGGGGCGGCCATGCCCCGGTGGTGCGGTGGCTTTTGGAGCAGGGGGCCCGCGTCAACGGGGCCAACGATCTGGGTGAAACCGCCCTCATGGCGGCGGCCGTTCGGGGATACAGGGAAACAGCGGAAGTGCTGCTCGCCGCCGGGGCGTCGGTCGAGGCCCGGGACGACATGGGGAACACGCCCCTCATACTGGCGGCGGCGGGAGTGCTCCATGAGGCGGGAGGGCACCCGGCGGTGGCCCGGCTCCTTCTCGACAACGGTTCGGAGATTGACGCCTCAAACGACGACGGTGTCACCGCCCTGATCATAGCGGCAACACGGGGCAGCCTGGAGACGGTCCGCCTCCTGCTCGCCGCCGGGGCCGACCGCGACGCGGAGATCCTCTTCGGAGGCGATCAGGGAGAGACCGCCCTCTCGCTGGCCCTCCGCAATAATCACGAGGACGTGGCGCGGCTGCTGCGGGATCGGGAACATACCGGGGGCGCGTCTGAACATTTGACAAAATGAATCGATTGCCATATGCATTACCGAGGTATTCATAACGGCAACAGCTACCGGGAGGCTCCATGAAAAAAACAATACGAACAAGAATGCTCCTGTCAGCCTTCATCCTCGCGTCCGCACCGATTTTCCTGTCCTGCGCCTCGGCGCCTGAGACATCCCGGGAATCTCAACCGATGTTCATCAAGAGTGAGGGCCCTTATTATGTCGGCGACAGGGGACCCGCCGGCGGATGGATAATCTACGACAAGGGAAACAATTCTGAAGGATGGCGATACATGGAAGCCGCGCCCGTGGACCAGACGCCCGACAGCTGGCGTCACGCGGGCCTCGCCGAATGGGGCTGTCACGGAAAGGCAATCCCGGGCGCCCGCTACACCGCCATTGGCACGGGTATGAAGAATACAAAGGCTATACTGGAGGTATGTGATGACCCGGATACCGCCGCGCGAATGTGCGCCAACTATCGCGGCAGCGGGAAGGACGACTGGTTTCTCCCGTCAAAGGATGAACTGGAACTGATATTTACCCATCTGTTTAAACAGGGACTCGGCGGTCTTCGTCTCAGCGAGTACTGGAGCTCAACGGAAACCACCAACGGCCGCCATGCCTGGAATCATAATTTCACCAACGGAAAGCAGTTCTACTGCAATAAATATCCCAATTATCGGGTCCGTTGCGTCCGTGTTTTCAAGGGTAAAGAAGGAGAAGAGGGAGTAAAATCGGATGCCCGCGCCGCGGGAGAGGCTGTTGTCGCACGGATGGAAGGACCGGTCGGCGCCAGGGCCGATTCAGGAATAACCAAGGAAGATGAGTTCAACAACTACCAGCGGATCAGCCGCCTGGCGGCGGAAGTCCGGCAGGAAAAGATCCGGGAAATTGTTGATTATATGGATCGCAACGGAATTAAGTACCACCGGTATTTTGATTTTCATCAGAGGTACATTCACATTAAGTTAGACGGCATGCTCGTCAGCAGTGAACGCTGGATCGGCAGTTCTGGGAATCCCGGGGTGATGACCGTTCCTGTGCAATTTTCCGCTTTACTTCCGTCTCATGAGCTGGGAGCTTATATTTTCGGAACGATTAGAGGTCAGGCCTTTCTGGATAACCGTACATTTGATATTACAGGACATACCTTTTCGGGACTCATGACCCGCGGCGACCAGCAGGAGAGTATAGCCACCCAATATCATATCCACACGTCGCTGTTGACCCTGGGGCATCCCTTTACCCAGCTTCGACCCTACCAGGACAGTCGCGTGGACGGTTCGAACACCTGGGTGGTGCCGCTTCGTGATTCACTTGGCCAGGTATCACAGGAAAAGAGGGACCACGTAATCAGACTTATCGAACAGCTTCAGCAAAGGATGTGACGGGCGGATCGGAACAGGGATTCCGCTATCGGACTAAGCTTCATTCAATAAGAACTACACCCTGAAAACAGGCTCCTTTTTTATAAACTCCATAAGCCGGTCGTTTATAATCTTCTCCGCGTTTTCAATAATTGTATCGATAACTTCTTTTACGCTCAGCACGTTGTCTATCAACCCTATACACTGCCCGGCGGTTACAATACCCTCGTTCATGTTTCCGTGTTGAAGCATCGACTGCCCCGTGGTTCCGGCTATTAACGGCTTCAATTCCTCAATAGTCGCCCCCTTTTTCTCCATCTCCAGAGCTTTTTCAGCGTTCGGAGTTCGGATGACCCTTTCCGTGTTTCGAAATGCCCTCAGCAGGAGTAACGTGTCTCTTTCCGTGAATTGTACCATCCATTCTTTAATGGTGGGATGTACCGGGGATTCTTTTGTCAACATAAAGCGGGTCCCCATATTAACTCCATCCGCGCCAAGTGCCAGCGCGGCGACAAATCCCCTCGCGTCACAGAACCCGCCGGAGCCGATGATCGGAATCCTTACGGCATTCGCGGTCGCCGGAATCAGAACAAGACCACCCACATCATCCTCACCCGGATGACCGGCACATTCATAACCATCCATACTGATGATATCACACCCCAACGCTTCGGCCTTCCTGGCATGCCGTACGGTCGTACACTTATGTATAATCTTTACACCCGCCGCTTTTAATTTTTTTATAAACCGCTCCGGGTTGTTTCCGGCGGTTTCCACAACGCTGACACCTTCTCCGATAATAGTATCGATATAGTCATCGTAATTAATCTTCCGGAAGGTGGGCAAAAGAGAGATATTCACGCCGAAGGGTTTCTCTGTCATGTGCCTCGTTTTTTTGATTTCGGCAGCAAGTTCTTTGCCGCTTGAAAAAGAGAGGGCGGTCATAATGCCTAATCCTCCGGCATTTGAGACAGCGCTCGTCAGTTCAGCGCGGGAAATCCACATCATACCCCCCTGTATAATGGGATATTGAATATTCAACAACTCGGTTACTTTCGTCTTGAACATGCGTTCCTCCCAAAAAAAGTTGATCGTGACCGTTCATTGCGTTTATGACTGATTAAGAATGATCTGTCCACCTTAATCGGTGGCCGTGCCCTACCGGTAGAAGGCACCTCAAGAGTGGACAATCTCCGATTATCAAAAGGCTTTACGCGTACATAACCTGAGATATGTGGACGAAGGAGATGTTTGAGACTACGGGATCTCTCAGGAAGTACTCGATGGCTCGCGCGGTTTCCGGGAAAGGATGGCCGATTCCGATGGCATGACCGTATCGGTGCGCGCATTGCTTCAACTGGTTGAGGCGGTAGAGAATGGTCGATTCGCAGCGGGTGGTGTCGAGGAAAACGTTCCGTCGGTCGGCCGTCAGGTGGAGGTTCCGGGCGGTTCGGAACGCCTTGGAATGGAGGGATGTCCTGCTGTCGACGAAAAAGAGATCGTTCTTCTTGATGACCTGGAGGGCCTCGTGGATCTCCCGCTCGCACTCGGTGAAGCGCGACCCCATGTGATTGTTCACCCCGATGGCGAGGGGCACCTCGGATAGGTTCTCCTCGATGATCCCGCTGATCCGGGAGGGATCATCCCCCTCGTAGAGCGCGCCCGGCCCCGGATCAAGGGTGGCATCGTAGGGCTGCATGGGCTGGTGCAGCATCACGTCATGCCCCTGATCGGCGATCTCACAGGCCAGTTGCCGCGAATGAGGGACCCGCGGCAGGACGGAAAAGGTGATGGGGATATTCAACCGGAGAAACTGACGCGCGCGGGGGATGCTGTACCCGACATCATCGATGATGAGGGCTATCCGCGGGCGGATAGGGGGATCGCCCACCCCTTCCGCGAAAGCGACTGCGCTGGAGAATCCGTTCAGACCAAGCAAACTCCCCGCGACCATGTAAGCGCTTTTACATAAGAAGTCTCTTCTGTTCATCCGGGGCTCCCTTTTCTCCCAGAATATCAAACAGTTTCAATTACACAATCCCGGGTCGGCCCCACATCCGGGGCGCGATCCCCCTCCCCCGTAAAATCAAGGGTCTGTTTGTGAACCTATACAATATGTTGTGGTCATTGTCAAGAATGAATACAATATATTGACGGGAGAGAAATGAAGGAAAGAAATAAAAAACCTTCCCCGGAGGGAAGGTTTTTTTGCGTAGCTCGGGTTATGTGGCAGGAAATCAATCCTTGAAGATCGCTCCCGTGCTGGCCGATGTGACCATCTTGGCGTACCGTCCGAGGTAACCCGTTTTGATGAGCGGCTCTTTCGGAACAAAATTTTTCTTCCGTTTTGCCAGTTCCTGCTTGTCGACCTTCAGCTCGATCCGCTTGTTCGGAATATCGATGGAGATGATATCCCCCTCTTTGATAAGGCCGATGGGTCCCCCTTCGGCCGCTTCGGGAGAGATGTGCCCGATGGCGGCGCCGCGGGTACCGCCGCTGAACCTGCCGTCCGTCAGGAGGGCGACTGACTTGTCGAGACCCATTCCGACAATGGCGGAAGTCGGCGCCAGCATTTCGCGCATCCCGGGGCCGCCCTTGGGACCTTCGTACCGGATGACGACAACATCGCCCCCTTTGATCTTTCCGCCGAGGATCGCCTTGATGGCGTCATCTTCTGAATCGAAGACGCGGGCGCGCCCCTCGTTGACCATCATGTCGGGAGAAACGGCGGACTGTTTGACCACGCCTCCCTCGGGGGCCAGATTGCCGCGGAGAATGGCGATCCCACCCTCTTTATTGTAAGGGTTTTTCACCGTCCGGATCACTTCCCGGTTCTTGACGGACACTCCCTTGAGATTCTTCTTCACCGTCTTTCCCGTAACCGTCAGGCAACCGTCATTGATCACCCCCAGCGCGCTGATCTCCTTCATCACGGCCTGAATACCCCCCGCGCCGTCGAGGTCCTGAATATAATGAGGCCCGGCGGGGCTCAGGTAGCAGATGTTCGCCGTTTTCCGGCTGATGGCGTTGAAGAGATCGAGATCAAGGGTGATTCCCGCCTCGTGGGCGATCGCCGGGATGTGGAGAACCGTGTTGGTCGAGCAGCCCAGGGCCATATCGACGGCAATGGCGTTCTCGAAGGCTTTGAGCGTTGCGATATCGCGAGGCCGAATATTCTTCTTGACCAGTTCCATGACCTGCATACCCGCTTTTTTGGCGAGCCGCCGGCGCGCGGCGGTCACGGCGGGGATGGTTCCGTTTCCGGGAAGCCCCAGCCCCAGCGCCTCGGTCACGCAGTTCATGGAATTGGCGGTAAACATCCCCGCGCACGAACCGCAGCCGGGACAGGCGCAGTCTTCCAGTGCGTCCAGCGACTTCTGGGTCATCGCGCCGGACTTGACCTTCCCGACTCCCTCGAACACATTGATAAGGTCGACGCTTTTGCCTTCATGGATACCGGCCATCATGGGCCCGCCGCTGATGACGATGGCGGGGATATTGAGGCGAAGAGCCGCCATCAGCATCCCCGGCACGATTTTGTCGCAATTGGTAACGAGGACCAAGCCGTCGAAGGGATGGGCCGTGGCCATGATCTCGATGGAATCGGCGATCAGCTCCCGGCTCGCCAGCGAGTACTTCATCCCCGCGTGTCCCATGGCGATCCCGTCACAGACGCCGATGGTGGGGAACGTAACAGGCGTCCCCCCCGCCATCCGGATCCCCGCCTTTACATCTTCCGTAATGGTATTGAGGTGAACATGACCAGGAATGATCTCGTTCGCCGAGTTCACCACTCCGATCATGGGACGGGCAAGTTCCTCGTCCGTGTACCCCATTGCCTTGTATAACGACCGGTGGGGCGCGCGCTCCAGCCCCTTAGTCATCAGATCGCTTCGCATATGTTATGCCCTTTCTCTAAGGAGTAGCTACTTTTTCTTCCGCCGTTCCGGTCTGAGCTCACGCAGGACCGTGCCGGCACGCCACATTTCCATGTTTCTCATCTCGTCCAGCTCTTTCTGGAGCTTTTCGCGATAGTCGGGGGCGCTGTTCACTCTGAGGACTATCTCCGTCTCCTTCCCGGATTTGACGCTCTCATACAGCTCGTCAAAGAGGGGGACAACGGCGTCGCGGAACCGGCCCTTCCAGTCGAGAGCGCCACGCTGCGCTGTGGTGCTGCAGTTGGCGTACATCCAGTCCATCCCGTTTTCGCCGACCAGACGGATCAGGCTCTGTGTCAGCTCCTCCACCGTCTCGTTGAAGGCCTCGCTGGGGTCGTGGCCGTTTTTCCTGAGGCAGTTGTACTGAGCCTCCATTACGCCCGCCAGACAACCCATCAGAACGCCCCGCTCTCCGGTCAGGTCACTGTAAACCTCGTTTTCAAAGGTCGTGGGGAAGAGATACCCCGAACCGACGGCTATGCCGATGGCGCAGGTCCTGTCGTAGGCCCGTCCGGTGTAGTCCTGAAATACGGCCATGCTGGAATTGATCCCGCTCCCGTCGAGGAAATTCCGCCGCACCGTGAGCCCTGATCCCTTAGGGGCCACCAGGATGACATCGACATTCTCGGGAGGAATGACACCGGTCTGTTCCTTGTAGACGATGGAAAACCCGTGCGAGAAATACAGGGCCTTCCCCTCGGTCATGTGCGGTTTGATGGTGGGCCACACCGCCTTCTGCCCCGCATCGGAGAGAAGCATCATGACGATGGTCCCGCGTTTGGCCGCCTCTTCGATCGGGAAAAGGGTCTCACCCGGAACAAAGCCGTCCGCGATGGCCTTATCCCAATAATCCCTCTCACTCTCACGCTGTCCGATAATTACCTTGAAGCCGTTGTCGAGCATATTCAGCCCCTGACCCGGACCCTGCACACCGTATCCGAGAATCGCTATGACCTCGTCCTTCAGAACCTCGCGGGCCTTCTCCAGGGTAAATTCCGCATCGGTGATAACTTCCTCCACCACACCGCCAATATTCATCTTCGCCATCATTCTTCTCCTTTTGAAGTAAATTATAAAACGACCATTCCTGATCTGCTCATATCTTTCATATCAAGGGTTTTGAGATAGGTCAACGCCTGATCGATCTCCTCTTTACTCCCCGTTACCTCCAGGACGAAATAATCGGGCTTTTCCTTCAGAATCCTGCAGCCAAGATCCTCAACCGCCTTCATGACTTTCTCTCGGTCACCCGCCACAGTGACGAGGGCCATCTCCCTGCGGACCGACTCCCTGCTCTTCATATGGTTCGCCTCAATGACATCCACCAGTTTCCTGAGCTGGTTTTCCACCTGGACCATCATCGCCTGGGTTCCTGCCGTGACGATGGTGATCTTCGTGATCTTGGGGTTCATGGTCACGTTGGCGCTGATATTCTCGATATTATACCCGCGGCCGCTGAAGGTCCCCGCGATCCGCGCGAGGACGTCCGGTTTGTTATGCACGAGAAGCGAAATTGTATGCTCTTGTACTTCCATAATCTCTTAATCCTTTCTCATGTTTATACGTACCGGGGAGAGTGCAACCCCCTCCCCTTTTACATTCCTATGCCGCTGCTCAATTTCATATCTGTGAGCGAGGCGCCGGGATTTACCATGGGATAGACTCCCTCTTCAGCCTCAACGACAAAGTCCATCAGGACCGGCCCGGGGGCCTCCAGCCCTTTGGCGATGGTCGGCTCCACCTCTTCCGGTTTGACTGCCCGCAGGCCGACGGCACCGTATGCCTCGGCAAGCTTAACAAAATCGGGGCACTGGCCGCCGATACCGGTATTCGAATACCGCTTTTCATAGAACAGTTCCTGCCACTGCCGCACCATCCCGAGATATCCGTTATTGAGGATCACCACCTTCACGGGAAGTTTGTAGTTGACCGCCGTGGCAAGCTCCTGAATATTCATCTGAATGCTTCCGTCACCGGCGATATCCACCACCAGCCGGTCGGGGAAGGCCACCTGGGCGCCGATGGCGGCGGGGAACCCGTACCCCATGGTTC
>CAZAST010000048.1:0-380 GCA_964487805.1 uncultured Syntrophaceae bacterium | reverse complement strand
GTTTGTCAAACCGGAAGAACTGTGCCGTCCACATCTGGTTTTGCCCCACCTCGGTCGCCACGATGGCATCACCTTTCGTCATCCTGTAGAGCGTTTCGATGACGCACTGCGGTTTGATCGTATCACCCTGACAGTAGGACATGGGTCCATCCGTCCGCCATCCCTCGATCCGGGTAATCCAGGCATCGCGTCCTTCCCGGATCTTTTCAAGACCGTTTCTGTCCAGCAGAGCGTTTAGCTGCATTAGGGCGGATCTGCAATCGCTGACGATCGGTATGTGGACAAGAACATTCTTGTTGATCGAGGTGGCATCGATATCGATCTGGACAATGGTCGCGTTCGAGGCGAAGGTGGCCAGCCTGCCGGTTACGCGGTCCGAA
>CAZAST010000047.1:0-13096 GCA_964487805.1 uncultured Syntrophaceae bacterium | reverse complement strand
AGCTCACCATGGAACGGCAGAAAAAACAGCGCCGGTAACCGCATCACCAGACCCCACACAACACAAAGCCCCCACCTTATGTATTAAGATGGGGGCTTTGTGGCTTCTGAACACTCCCTGCTCCCCGGTAATCGGAAGAAACAGTTTGTCACCACCAATCAAATATGCTACTGAATCGTGCAGTTGAGTCGTTTTCTCCTGGTATCTACACCAGCACGGATCGACAGCCGCCGGTTACAGATGAAAGATTCCGATCGAATAATCCGCATGGTCTTGTTATCGCTGGTTCTGGTATGTTTTTCCGGTGATTTGGCCACTGCCGATGAGCGTCTTATCGAGGAGATCCGATTTGAAAGGGTCTCAGCCGTGGAGGAGCGGATTTCTTTCACATTGGGAGGTTATGCGCCACCCATGGTCTTCGGGATCGAGGGGGATCCCGGCCGCCTGGTATGTGATTTTTTCGATACGGGAATCAAACCGCATATACCAAGGACACAGATAACGGAGGGGGACCTGATCCTCTCCATACGGATCGGGCGCCATACCGCGCCCAAGCAAAAGATCAGGGTCGTTTGTGACCTCGCCCCGGCATTCGACAAGGATTACGTAGTAGAACAGCACTACCACGAAAACAATGTCTTCGTCCTTACCGTTCGCCTTCAGTGACGATCCGCACGCTGGAAGGGCCTGAACCCTTTCTTTGGGCGGCCTCTTCACCGGTTGGTGAAAAACGGATCACGCCACAACTATTTTTCCTTTCGGCTCGGGGATGACCTCGCCGATGACGGCAGCTTCCGGTATTCCGTTCTCGCGCATCATCCTCACCAGTTCCGCCCCATCTTTCGAGGGGAGGGAGATGAGAAGCCCGCCCGATGTCTGAGGATCGAAGAAAACGTCAAGGAGCCACGCCGGGCAGGTGGAGGTGACATCCACCATGGGCATCCGGTATTTTCTGTTCCGGTTCAGTCCTCCCGGGATGATCCCCATTTCCACAAATTCCCTGATTTCACTGAACACGGGGACCGCCGCGGCGTGAATGGCCATGCCCACGTCGCTCCCTTCGATCATTTCAGAGGCATGCCCGAGGAGGCCGAAGCCCGTCACGTCGGTGCAGGCATGAACGGTGGAAAATTGAGTCATGAGATCGGCCGCCGCCTTGTTCAATTGGGCCATGCAGCGTATGGATTTATCCACGAGTTCACCGCCTGCCAGATTCCCCTTGAGTGCCGTATTGATGATTCCCGTCCCGAGTGGTTTCGTCAGGATCAGAACGTCCCCCGCGCGCGCGCCTCTGTTGAGGAGCACCCGGTCCGGATGGACCGTTCCGGTGACGGAAAGCCCATACTTTAGCTCATTATCCTCCACACTGTGCCCTCCCACCAGAAGAACGCCGGCCTCGCGCATCTTGTCCAGCCCGCCGAGGAGAATCTCCCTGAGAATGGAAATCTCCATGGTATTGATGGGAAAGCAGATGATGTTCATCGCGGTGAGTGGAGCGCCCCCCATGGCGTAGACATCGGAGAGAGAATTTGCCACGGCCACCTGGCCGAAGGTATAGGGATCGTCCACGATGGGCGTGAAGAAATCAACGGTCTGGATCAGGGCCAGGTCATCCCTCAGTTTATACACCCCGGCGTCATCCGAATTCTCGATCCCCGCGATCAGATTCGAATCAGCTATCAGCGGGAGTCCTTCCAGTGCCTGATGCAGGTCGCCCGGACCGATTTTGCAGGCTCACCCGGCACCGTGAACCGTCTCTGTGAGACGAATCCTTTTTTCGTTCTTCATAACCGCACCCTACTCTTCATATGGCGTTTCAAAACAATCACGATCAGATACCATGCGTTCACCTTCTAGCTGAATTCATTGAATGTGTCAAATTCATTGTGGTTATCAATCATCGTTGCGTATAGCCGCGCCTTGTGATAGCTTCCGCCCATGTCATACGATCGATTCAGGAATATCACCCTGCAACAGATGGAGGCGCTTGCCAGGCTGGTCGAGGAGCGAAGTTTCAGCCAGGCGGCCAGGAAGATGTGCCTGACACAACCGTCCCTGACAAAACACATCAAGAATCTGGAGGATATCATCGGCGCGGCGGTGGTCATCCGAAAGAATACAGGGATATCGCTGACACCGGAAGGGAAAATCCTCTACGACTACGCCCGGCGGGTATTCAAACTCATCAGCGAGGCACGTGAGAAGATTGTCCGGGCGCAGGAGGACCAGTCCGGCAGCATCTTCATCAGCGCCAGCACGATTCCGGCCACGTACATCCTCCCCTACGTCCTGAACACATTCCACAAACAATACCGGGATATTCGCTGTTACGTCCAGACGAATGACAGCGACGCAACGGTGGACATGATACTCGACAATCAGGCGGAAATCGGGTTTATCGGCAAGCCGGTGTCGAACAGGAAGCTGCATGCCGAGGCGGTGTGGAAAGACCGCCTGATCTTGATCATCCCTGAAGGACACCGATGGCGAAAAAAGTCATCGGTGACGATCGATGAACTTTCCGGGGAGCCCTTTATCGTCAGAGAAAGAGGCTCCGCCACCCGGTCAATCTTCGAGGAACATCTGCAACAGGGTATGGGCCGGGGTCTGTCGAGCTTCAATGTCATCTGTGAACTGGGGAGCTCCGAGGCGGTCAAGGAGGCTGTCATCGCCGGCCTGGGGGTGTCGGTCCTTTCCTCCCGCGCTGTGGGACGGGAGATGGCAGAGGGTCTTCTTCTCGAACGACCGGTTGAAAACTGCACCATTGAAAGGAATTTCTATTTGATCTATAAGACGCAGCTGACCCTGATGCGTCATCACGCTTTATTCCTTGATTCCGTGAAGAAGTCTGCTGAGACCTGAGATGATCACATCAGGGCACAAGAGATTATGAGATGAGGCGGATTACCTGAAAACGATGGAACCGATACATTACTACAGCACCAACAGAAACCTGGGCGGTGTACCCGGGATTACTCCTTTCAAAGGGCATGTCCCTTTCAGGGACGCCCTCCTTCAGGGGCAGGCACCGGACGAAGGGCTGTACATGCCGGATCGTATACCCCGCCTATCTCCTGAAGATATCGCCTCGCTGAAGGGCAGGCCCTATGCCGAAGCGGCCATGCTGGTCGCCGGCGTCTTTCTGAGCGAAGAAATGGATGCCCCTGCCCTGCGAAAGATCATAGAAGAATCGTACCCTTTTACCGTTCCCCTGGAGCATGTGGTGGGCCGGAAATACATCATGCGCCTCGATCAGGGACCGACAGCCTCCTTCAAAGACTTTGCCGCGCGGATGATGGCGCGCCTCATGGGGCATTTCCGTGACCGGGGCAGACGGCTGAACGTGTTGGTCGCCACCTCGGGTGATACGGGGAGCGCCGTGGGAGAAGCCTTCAAGGGAATCGAAGGAATCGATGTGTATATCCTCTATCCCCGGGGAGAAGTGAGCGGGCGGCAGAAAAAACAGCTCGACACCATCGGCGGCAATGTCCGGGCGATCTCCATCGACGGGAAGTTTGACGACTGCCAGGACCTGGTGAAGCAGGCCTTCGCAGACCCATCGCTGGCATACCTCTCCTTTAGCTCGGCGAATTCCATAAACTTCGGCAGGATACTCCCCCAGATGGTGTACTATTTCTACGCTTACGCCCAGCTCTCCCGGCCCGGTGAAGGGATTGTCGTTTCGGTTCCCTCCGGGAACTTCGGCAACGCTCTGGGTTGCGAGTACGCGCGGCGCATGGGGCTCCCGCTGGAAAAACTGGTCATGCCCACCAATGAGAATGATGAGTTTCCCCGGTTCCTCGAAAAGGGGGCGTATGAAAAGGTGTCCCCGTCGCTGGCATGTCTTTCAAACGCCATGAATGTGGGACACCCGAGTAATCTCGCCCGTTTCTTCGAACTGTACGGAGGCACCGTTGACAGGACGGGCACGGTCCACCGCATGCCTGATGTGGGCGAAATGCGAAATAATATCTTCTCCGTGTCCATATCCGACGAGGAAACAAAGAGGTGCATCAAAAAAACCTACGAACGATACGGCATAGTCCTGGAGCCCCACGGCGCGGTGGGGTGGCGGGGACTTGAAACTTATCTCGAATGTTACGGAGACTTTCCGCTCTGTGTTTCTCTCGAGACGGCTCACCCGGCAAAATTCCCCGACGAGATCATGAAACTGCTCGATATCACCCCCGCAGTCCCGGAGAGCATGAAGGGAATCGACGAAAAGAAAGGGAGGCCGGTCCGTTTGCCGGCAAAGTACGCCGTATTTAAGGAGTATCTTCAGGACAATCTGAAATCGGAGGCGTAGGTCATGCGTCCCCACAGTCCGGGGAGAGCATGCCATCGGGCACCACGACCGCGTTGAAGAAAGGCACCAGCCACTTGAAAGAGCAGACCCAGACCATATTACGGGGAGACGAACTCCTCCGGTTAATCCCGGAAACGGTCCCGGACATGATTACCGTGTGGGACTCCAGCCTGACGCTCATCTACGCGAACCCTTCCGTGAGGGAAACCCTCGGGTACGATGAAGAAGATCTGAAAAAACTACTGAACAATTCCGGAGGATCAGGATGGGCCCGTCTCGTGGCTCCCGGCTCCATAGCGTCCTTCCGCGCCGAGGTGAAGGACAAGCTGAAAAGGAATGCACGGCCGGACAGGGGCAAACGGAACTGCCCCGTTGAACTGGAGCTGATCAGGCGTGACGGCTCCACTCTGTGGACGGAAACCGCAAGCAACCCTCTGCCGGGCGGCAACGGAGAACGAACCGGTTTTATCGCCGTTACCAGGGACTTCAGCGAGCGGAAGCTTACCCGGGAAATGCTGACAAAGAGTGAGGAGCGGTATCGAAACATCTTAGAAAACATTGAGGAATGCTATTTCGAGCTCGATCATGCCGGGAATTTTACCTTCTTCAATGACGCCCTGTGTAGAATGACAGGGTATACCGCGGAGGAACTCTCGGGGATGAATAACAGGATCTACACGAGCCCCGAGACGTCACAGCGACTCTACGCAACATTCAAACAGATATATGCCACCGGCCGGCCGGCGACGGTTGCACACTATGAGGTGATACGGAAGGATGGCACAATCCGGATCAATGACCTGTCCGCGTCGCTTCTCTTGGATGGGTCGGGGAACCCAATCGGGTTTCGAGGGGTTGCCCGCGACATTACGGAGCACACGGAAAGGGAGCGGGAGCTGAAAGAGAGCTACGAGAACCTGGAGCGCATGCTGGAAGAAACCGTGCGGACGCTGGCCTTTACGGTTGAAGTGCGGGACCCCTATACAGCCGGGCATCAGCGGCGGGTGGCGCAGCTTGCCGATGCCATATCCCATAAGATGGGGCTTTCATCCAAAAAAGCCATGGGAGTGAGGATGGCGGCTCTGATCCATGACGTGGGCAAGATCCAGATCCCCGGAGAACTCCTGAACAAACCGGGACCTCTCAGCCCCTACGAGATGGATCTGGTCAAGAGCCACCCGTCGGTGGGCAGCAGCATTTTGAAAGAGATACAATTCCCCTGGCCCATTTCCGACATCGTCCTGCAGCACCACGCCCGGCTGGACGGCTCGGGATACCCCCGCGGCATCGGCGGGGAACAGATGTCCGTTGAGGCGAAGATCATCGCTGTGGCGGATGTGGTTGAAGCGATGGTGTCACACCGACCGTACCGGTCGGCGCTGGGGCTGGACAAGGCGATCGAGGAGATCTCCAGTAACCGGGGGACCCTGTACGATCCCCAGGTAGTGGACACCTGTCTTTCCCTCATTGCCGGGGACGGTTTCATATTCCAGTAACAAACAGTCGTTACCGCGTCATCACATACCGCTGTTCGCCCTTCGGGGCATACCATCGGATGAAGTTGTGGCCGATACCGATGGGGGCGGGATCAACCCCGCGGAAACGGCTGCTGACGATAGGGAGCGCATCCGGGACATACAGGAAGGTGTAAGGCTGCTCCTCAGCAAGAATTTCCTGAATCCGGTCGTAGCATTTCTTTCGTTCTTCCCTGCTGAAAGTGCCCCTCCCTTTTTCCAGAAGAATGTCCACCTCTTCGTTCTTGAAGGAGATGAAATTCAGTTCGCCCGGGTCGGTTTTGCTTGAATGCCACACATCGTACAGGTCGGGATCGAGGGAAATGGTCCAGCCCAGAATCGTTGCGTCGAATCTCTTCTTGTTGATGAATTCATTGATGAAGGCCGCCCATTCGATAACCCTGATTTTCACCGTTATCCCGATATCGGCCAGCCTCCGCTGGATGATCTCCGCGCATTTGGCCCTCACTTCATTCCCCTGATTGGTAATGATCTCAAAGGCAAAGGGCCTTCCCTCGCGATCCAGGAGACCGTCCCCGTCAGAGTCCACCCACCCGGCATCCGCCAGGAGATCCCGGGCCTTCTGTGGATCGTAGGAATATTTTTTCACATCGGGGTTATACGGCCATGTGCCCGGCTTGAAGGGCCCCGTCGTCTCCTGCCCGAGGCCGAGGAGAACTCCGTTGACGATCTCCTCCTTGTTGATGGCGTAACTGATGGCCTGTCTGACCCGCCGGTCTTTAAAAAGCGGGGTTTCCAGATTATACCCGAGGTAGGTGTACGAAAATGACAGATACCGGTACTTGTTGAAGCTCTTGCGAAACAGGTTGTTTTCCGTCTGCCGCGTGTACTGGAGCGGCGTCAGGCCCATCCGGTCGATCCCTTTCGCGCGAAGTTCCAGAAACATGGTGGCCATGTCGGGAATGATCCGCATGATGTACCCGTCAATATGCGGCCTCCCCTCGAAATAGTCCGGATTGGAAACGAGCACGATCTTCTGTCCGGTCTTCCACTCCTTGAACAGGTAAGGCCCGGTCCCGATCGGATGGCGCGAGAGGGACGTTGTCGTGATATCCTGCCCCTCAAGGAGATGCCGGGGAAGAACGGCGGCGCCCCAACTGGTAAGGGCGGGGGCGAAAGGCTCTTTGTAGGTGACACGAAACGTGAGGGGATCAATCACCTGCGCCGTGTCCACCCTGAGAAAATCACCGGCGTAGGCGGTCGGGGTCCGGGGATCTATGGTCAGCCTGTACGTGAAGAGGACATCCTCGGCGGTAAAGGGATGTCCGTCGTGCCACGTGATCCCCTTTCTCAGATGGAAGGTAATCTCCAGGCCGTCTCCGGAGATATCCCACGATTCCGCGAGATCCCCCACGATCCTCATGTCCCTGTCATACTTTACGAGACCGTTGAAAACAAGTGATGCAATTTCATGGGAAGTGCTGTCAGAAGACAGAAGGGAAAGCAGGTTGGAGGCATCCCCTATAGAACCCTCGACCATAATGTCCCCGTAAGCGGGGGTATCCGCGGACGCGCCCCCGGCGGCGGGGTCTGTGGCCGGTTTATCGGAGCCGCAGGCGATCAATGACGCCATACCGATGACGGCGAGGGCCGCGGTAAGACGGTGAATGAATGTCATGAAAGCATCGCGATTCATACCTGCTCACGTCGGATCACAGATAGAGATACCCGGGCCTGTGCCCATGGAGTGCCTCTCAGCGCACGGCGAACTCTAACACAACAGACTCTACTGTCAAGCAATGCGTGCGCCGGCCCCACGGGCGAATCAAAAATTTTTTTGATAATACCATGAGATATGATATACGTCAGCACTGTTGCCGGGATAGGTGAGTCGAGGTTCAAATGCCGAAACAGATACTCATTGTGGAAGATGAACAGATCATCGCGACGGATATCATGCGCGGATTGGAGGGCATGGGGTACGCGGTTGCCGCCTGTGCCGTATCAGGGGATGAGGCGGTCCAAAAGGCGGTGGAACTGAATCCCGATCTGGTGCTGATGGATATACAGCTGGGGCCCGGCATGGACGGCATAGAAGCTGCGAGACGGATACATGCCAGGTGTGATATTCCGATCATATATGTCTCCGGCAATTTCACCGAAGACAATATGGAAATGATCAAATCAACCAACCCTTTCGGCTTTCTTGTCAAGCCTTTCGAAGTTAATGAACTCCGTTTTGCCATAGAAATTGCTCTCTACCGGCACCAGATGGAAGAGGCCCTCAGCCGGAGCGAAGAGAAGCACCGCACCATCCTGGAGAACATCGATGAGGCCTATTTCGAGGTCGATCTCTCCGGAAATTTTACATTCTTCAACGACGCGACACTCAGGATGGTTGGGCTGCCGCGGGACGAACTGATAGGGATGCATAATCTTCGGTTCGTTAAGCCCGAAGCGGAACAAAAGATATACAAAACGTTCAGAAAGATAGAGGAAACCGGTAGGCCCGAGCATCTGATCGATTGCGAGATCGTCAGGCCCGACGGAACCAGGCAGATTTTCGAGCTGTCAATGTCCCTCATGCAAGATCCGTCAAATACCCCCGTGGGGTTCCGTGGGGTCGCCAGGGACATAACCGAGCGCAAACTTGCCGAAGAGACCCTGCGCCAAAGCGAGGAGCGGTACCGGACCCTTTTTGAACACAATCCCATCGAGACGATTATTGTTGACAAACGGGCCGTTATAACAGGCTATAACCAGGCAAAGGCACAATCGGGCGACAGAATCCCCCGTCCCGGGGACGTGATGTACCGGGATTACGCGACAAAACATGCAAACGACATGTACGAAAAACTGATGGAATGCATCGAAACGGGGACGCCGAAAGAGTTTCCCGACGCGCGGTACGGTGGCAAATCACTCTACATCAAGATCTCCCCGTTCCCCGAAGGGGCAATTATAACCTCAATCGATGTGACCGAGAGCAAGAGGCTGGAAGAGAGGCTGTCCCATCTGGCGACCCATGACCCGCTGACCGGGCTTCCCAACAGGACTCTCTTTACGGATCGTCTCTCCTTGGAATTGATCCGGGCGCAGCGAAGCGGCAAACAGCTGGCCGTCATGCTTCTCGATCTGGACAACTTCAAAGAGATCAATGATTCATGGGGGCATACAGTGGGGGACGAGGTACTGAAAATCATCGGCAGACGTCTCCCCGAGTTTCTGCGCAAGAGCGACTCCATCGCCCGGATGGGGGGGGACGAATTCCTCATACTCCTGCCGGATATAGAGAGAGCGGAAGACGCCCGCAGGATTGGTTTGAAACTGCTTGACGCCTTCAAAGACCCCTTCGTTGTGGAAGAGAAAGAACTCTCCACAACCACCAGCATCGGCTTTGCCGTATATCCTGACGATGGGAACGAAACAGAAATCCTGATAAAGAACGCTGACATAGCCATGTACAGTGTCAAGGATGGGGGGCGCAACGGGTGCAGGCAGTACAATCCGCTCATGCGCAGGAACCCGCCCCGGAATGGGGGAACTCTCCGGATGGCAGGGCGGATAAAGAGACCCATCCCGACGGCTGAGAATGAAGAGTCCGGCTTTGGGAAGAGCAGGTTTCCTTTCTAAGATCTCTCGGATCTTCCGCAACGCAACACTGCCGGCACCGGAAACACGTTCCGAGGCGTCCTTCCCAAACAACATTTGGGGGAGCGGAAATGAAACTGACCGGTTTCATCCGCAACCCCGCGTGAGCGTTTCCCGGGGGCACAAGACATTTCATTTACAAGCCATTGATTTTGTAATATAATCGAAATAAATAGCTGTGACAAGATCACACCATGTGTGGTGAACGGAGGCACGGTCATCGTGAAAAAGATATCATGTGTGAAAATCCTGACACTCATTCTTCTGATTCCCTCGCTGTTTTTGACTTTCAGCTGCTCTTTGTTCGAAAGCAATGAGGAAAAGGCCGAGAAGCATTATCAGGCGGGGATGCAGGCCATAGAAGAGAAGAAGACCGACGCCGCCACCATACATTTCAGAAACGCAGTGCAGAAAAACCCCTATCACGGAGACGCCCATTACCAACTTGGCTCCCTCTACATCGGATCGAAGCAGCCCCATCTAGCGGAAGGTTCATTCAAGCAGGCCATCAAGCACAATCCAGACCTCCATGAAGCAAAACGGGCGCTGGCCCTCCTCTACTTTCAGAATCGCGCCTATTCCCGGGCGATTCCGCTCTACAAGGAATTGATGGAACGCGCCGGAGCGGACATTGAAACCCTGCTGATCCTGGGCACCGCCCTGATCAATACGGGAGAGGTCGCAGAAGCGAAAAAGATCCTGTCGAAAGCGGTTTCCACCTATCCGGACAATGCCAGTGCAAAGATAAGCATGGCCCGCGTTCTTCTCCTGGAAAAAAAGCCCGAAGAGGCTCGCACCATGATGGAAGCCGCAGCGGGTATTGATCATGGCAACATCCTCACCCGGCTGTCCCTCGCTCAATTCTACGAGGGGACACGGCTTCATGCCCTGGCCGAAAGCACCTTTCTCGCCATCAAACAAGAGTTCCCCGACAAACCGATTGCCTATCTGGCTCTCGCCCGTTTTTACCTCCGCCAGGGCCGGCTGGATGACGCGGAGGCGTTGCTGCAGGAGGCCACGGGCACAGAGCTGAAAGATCCGTCCCTGTTTCAGGCGCTGGCCATCATCCAGCACAGGAAGAACAACCGTGCGGCGGCGCTCCGGAGCTTTCAGGAGGCCGTGGCGGCATCCCCCGATGATCAGAGGAGCGCGATCCTCCTTGCTGATTACTACGTGGTGCTGAAACAGTATCCCCAGGCCATAGAGACCTATGAGAAGATTATCGGGAAATGGCCGGAGCTCCTCCCCGTCAAAGCCAAAATTGCCGAGCTTCTCCTGGCCGAAAGGCGCGACGGAGATGCCCTCAGGCATATCGAAGGACTTCTGAAAGATGAACCGGAATATGCCCGGGGCCATGTCCTTCGCGGTATTTTGTTGCGGAAGGAGGGGAAGGTTGCCGAGGCGAGGGAAGAATTCTCCATGGCCCGGGTTCTGGACCCCAAATCAGCGGAGGGGGACTATTATTACGGCCTCACCTTTCTCGATGACCAGAAGTACGACATCTCTCTGTCCGAGATATTGCAGGCCCTTCAAAAGGACCCCTCTTCTCTGAGGACGCGCCTCACCCTTGCCTATATCTATCTCAAAACGGGGAAAACATCACAGGCGATGGAGGAGATCGGCCTGATACTGAAGAGGGAGCCGGATAACCGGCAGGCGATGGTCCTCAGGGCTGCAGCCCATGTTCAGGCGAAGAATTATGACGATGCCGTGTCCGATTACCGGGCCATCCTGAAGCAAACCCCCGATCTGCCCCTCATCCGATTCCAGCTGGCACAGGTGTACCGCCTTCAGGGGAACCTGGATGAGGCATTGAAGGGTTTTCGCGACGTGATGGAGACCTCCCCCGACCCGGTCAGACCCCTTCAGGAAATGGCGAAGATTTATGTCGAGAGAAAACAGTACCGGGAGGCCGTGGCGCTGTGTGACGAGTATCTCGCGAAGCACCCCGGCCACCTGCAGGCATCCCTCATAAAGGCGACTGTTTTCCTGAGCCGGAAAGATTATGAAGCGGCCAAGGGACTGATTACCCGGCTGATCGCGGAGAATCCCGAATCGGATCTTCCCCTGACGATGAAGGCAACCCTTGCCACGGCCGAGGGAGATTACAATGCCGCGCTGGAGACGTATAAGAAGATCATCGCACTCAATCCTCAGAATTTCCCGGCCTACATGAAAATGGCCTATCTGTACCGCACGAGAGGGGACATGGCACAGGCGATCGATTTGTACGAAGCACTCCTCTCGATCAATGACTCGTACGGCCCGGCAGCGAATGACCTGGCCTATATCTATGCCGACATGAATCAGAATCTCGACCGCGCCCTGACGCTGGCCCTGAAGGCGAAAGAACTGATCCCCGGGAGCGGAGACGTGGCCGATACCCTGGGATGGGTCTATCTCAAGAAGGGGGCCATCGGCATGGCGAAAAACCGGTTTATCGAGGCTATCCAGCTCAATCCGGGACATCCCGTATTTCACTACCATCTCGGGCTGGCCTACTATCAGGAAAAGGATTTTCAAAAAGCCGAGGGGGCGTTCCGCGAAGCGATCAAACTGGGCCTCGGAAAGGAAGATTCAACGGAGGCGCGGAAGATAATCGCTACGATGAGGGCAAACGGTTAACGCACAAGCGCCCCCCCGGCACGTCACGGAGAGCGCGCACGAAAAACCGCAGCGCCCGACGGTGACTGTGAGAAGACCGCGTCCCTTCCGGGACAGGATGTCATACAGATGCCCAAACTCTTTATTGCAGAGCCGGATAGAAAATGGGAGCAGTTTCTCCGGGACACCCTTGCCTCGTCGTACGAGATAATCTCCTGGAAGGCCGGACGGGATGTATTCAACGACCTGAAATTGTGCTATTGCGACGCTATTATCCTCGATCTTGAGCTGAAAGCGACCGATCCTTTCGACCTGCTCCGGTGGATCAAGACGAATATCCCCCACTCCCCCGTGATTGTAACCAGCCCCGCGGAAGAGACCCCGCTGGTTGTGCGGGCGATCAAGGAGGGGGCCTTTGATTTCATCGCCAAACCTTATTCAGCAGCCAGGATTGAACACGTGGTAAAACAGGTCCTCGAACAATCGAACCTGAGGGACGAGATCGAGTATCTGCGCCACGAGCAGGATATCATCTATGATTTCGACAGAATCATAGCATTCAGCCCGATCATGAAAGAGGTTATCAAGACCCTCCGGAAGTTTGCCCAGACGGATGCGACCATTCTGATGACGGGCGAGACGGGAACCGGAAAGAGTTTCCTCGCGGGGACGATTCATTTTAACAGTCATCGAAAAAACAGGCCCTTTGTCACCATCAATTGCGCCAATATTCCTGAAAATCTCCTTGAAAGCGAACTTTTCGGCCATGAGAAGGGGTCCTTCACCGGCGCGGACAAGCTCAGGATCGGGAGATTCGAACAGGCGCGTGGGGGAACCATCTTCCTTGATGAAATCGGAGAGATCAGTTTGTCTCTCCAGGCCAAGCTCTTGCGGGTCCTCGATGAGAAGGCCTTTGAGCGCGTCGGCGGCAACCAGACGATTCATGTCGATGTGCGGGTCATCGCCGCGACGAACAGAAACCTGGAACAGCAGGTCGCCGAGGGGAAATTCAGGGAAGACCTTTACTACCGGATCAACATCCTGTCGGTAAAACTCCCCC